>NZ_LR130778.1:333750-500625 GCF_900538275.1 Petrocella atlantisensis
CTCGCAAAATCCATTCATTCTATTTTCCTCCTTATAGTGCAGCACACTCCTCATCTGCAGTATAAAACCCAACAAAACAGGCAATGTGCTCTGATATGTTTTGTAAGTTAGATCAACTTTATGGTACGTAAGATTTTTGAGTCCACTTTCAATCCGTTTTCGAGGGATGAAAGGCTGGCGTCATTTTGTGATTTTATTTAATCTTCTTCTTTTTCTAAGAATATGTCCCCTAGAATCTCAAGCATTTCGTCGAAGCTTGTACTTCTAATACCCAAGTTCTTCAAATCAGGTTTATCTTCTTTGATTTGTTCAATGAACTGTATAACATCCTTTTGTATTTCTGCTGAGAGTTCAATCCTACTTGTTGGAGATACATTAGCCAGAAGCCTAAAAACGTCATTTTTATGTTTCTTTATGTTTTTTGTATCGATATCCTCTCCGACTTCTTTTCTTTCTTTCATATCCAACCATGCTTTTATCTTAAACAGGATGACTGTTTCGATTTCAATGAGTGAATAGCCATCCACCGTAAGTTTCCCTTTTATTAATAGTTTGTAATACTCATCGTTTAATAATATTGCAGAGAGGCTGACGATGCTATCATCAATGTGAATAGGCGTTAGACCCCTATCGAAACTAAGTTAAATTTCATTAGGAAACTTACTGAATAGTTCAATCATTTTAGGAAAGGATGAATTCTTCGGTTCAGTAAAACGGTAAAATTGATTCTCATCCGTTCCCTTCTCACGATGCTCATAACCTCCATCTTCTATGAACTGCCAAAAGGTGTCCCCAAAAGAAGAATCGAGGGCTTCAATTATGAGTACCATATCCAAATCCTTGGTTGCTCGAAATGGAGCCCCAAGTTTATCCATAAGTATATCGCAAGCTGTTCCTCCAATAAAGACGTATTGACTTGTATGATTTTCAAAATACTTTTTGAATTTTTCTAGTCCGTGTACCATGGCTCGCCTCGCAAGACTTCTTCTAGCGCTTGCTCAACCCTTTCATCAGTTTCTTCTTTCAAAGACCCATACAAGGACATTAGGTCCACATAGTGCCTATCAGTAAAAAGTCTAGGATCATAGTCCCAAAGCTCTAGCTCCACCAGTTTTGTATCTTTTATAAAGTCCTTATTTTCAACAATTTCAACCTGCTCTTTATTCAACTTATTTCTCTCTATTGCCATTATCGGATGACTCGGTGGATTAATCATAGATAATCCTGCCAATGCATCCAGTCCAGCAGTCAAAGCATCTAAAGGCTTTGTCTTTGTGTAAATGATTCTTTTCACTGGGGTCTTTAGATATTCACGTCCCCTGAGAAAGTAATCCGGATCTGGAATCCTCTTATATTCCTTGCTACGCCCCGTCTTTCCTCCAACTTCATAGGTGACGAGGTTCGCATGGAATAGATCATTTAACGCCCTAGAAGCTGTCATCTTATTAAAACCTACCTTTTTTGCAAACTTAGTCGTGTTTACAACTTCCTCTTTATGGTACAAGAAGTACAAATACGCAATCTGCGCAGGAGTTGTAAAACCCGTCACTTTTTCTTCAACATATTCTTGCGCTTTTTTCATATCAAGCCCCAAGAATGGCAAGTACATCTGTCCATCTTCAATCACAAAGGCGATTCGATTTTCAATTAGACTTTTTCTTCTATACCTAGTGATATCTTTGTAGAATAGAACAATTTGACGATCTGTTTGATTTTTAATTTGCTTCATATGCTTTTGAAGCTGATCGATATTCGGCATCTCATCAATAACTTCTAGTAAAATACACCGTGTTCCAAGAATCGTCATCTCATAAAAGTTATAGCTATCCCTTAAAAAAATTGGAAAATCATTCTTTTTTAGCCACGGTTTTATGGTAAGATCTTCATCGATATTTTCTTTTAAATAAGACTCTACAGTCATAACCAATTAAACCACCTCCTAATGTAACATTTAGCTCTTTAAATATAACACCATCACTGTTATATTGCAAGTTATTTTGTTACATTAGGCTAATTTTCCTTTTTTGATTGCGGTGAGGTAAAAACTACTATTTGAGCAGCTTAAGAAGATCCTCTAAAGGCTCATAGCCATTATCGTTAAAAACATACTTCAGCACCTCTCCATCGTTAGTAGCCGTAATCAGCCCTAGCACCTGACCTGGGTTCTTCTTAAATGTCATGGGCAACTCACCAAAGAACTCGGACCCGAAGGATGATTCAATAAAGTCCAGTTCATTAAGATGGATTGTCCTGATGAAGTTCAAGATGTTAAACTTGATCTGTTCTTCCAGGCTTAAGTCTCCAGCTTTCAACATTTTCTTTACTTCTATTTCTGAATACTTCAATTGGCCATCCCCTTTCATTTCACTTCCTATACTTATCCTCAATCACCTTGTAATGTTCGTGCTTAATCTTATCCCATTCGGTCTTCTTGTAGTCAAGATCTTTAAGTCTATCATTAATCCAATCAGGATTGTACTCCCTGAAATTCCAATCCTCTACCCAGTCTTTCATAGCACTATGCTCTGGATGCTTGAGATCCCTATAGGCTTCTAAAAATTCATAAAACCCATGGATACCACCGACATCTTCTGGCGGTGCTGTCTCAGCTCCATCAAGTAGCGTTGGGTATCCAAAGTAATAATCATCAACAATCTCTTCAAGTCTTATTGTAAACCACCAATCGTCACCAAAATCATAGTGGTATTGAATCTCTTTATACTTTTCCAGGTAATCATCAATCTTCAGTCCAGTAGGCTTTCTTACCTCAATCTTTAATCGCTCCTGATGATTCTTTTCAAACTGAAACATCTTAGGACCCATAGATTTCAGCCGCTCTTCATAATACTTCTTGTTCTTTATGTAGTGTTGATGCTCCATATATGCTTCTTCATTATCTGTGACGATTCTATTCTCTTTAGGAAGATCAAACTCAAAAAGATGATAGCCTCCACCTGGATAGCCACTTTGGAAATTGGTCACGTTCTGAATAACATCATGAAGCCTTTTATATGTAGCACCAGCCGGCATAATGACTCTTCTCCAAATTAATGGATTTGATTCTTCAAGTTCTATTTTGATTATATATGATTTCATTTTAGTTCATCACCTCTATTTGTACTCGCGTATTTTAGTAAAAAGGATTAATATATCTTTTGTACATGCTTTCTAATTCTGATATGCTGAAGTTCTCAATCAACTCTGGGGAACACTCATACAATAGTTGATATAAAATGATCTGCTTCACGGATCATGCATGAACTTGGATTCCTTGAGTCGGTAACTTTAACTTGACCATATTCATAGCTTATTATAATACTAGAGCCATCATTTCTATGAATCGTCATATGTTCCTCAGGTCGTTCAAAGACCTCCATAGGCTTTTGCAAATTATTTAAGCGCTTATACTCCGATAACGGAATAAAAAATTCTAATTTAGAGATAACCCTAGCTTTCTTTAGAGGTTTGGTTCTCTGGGTACCATTCATGTTAATCCAACTGTCTATGTACTGAACGGTTTCTGTCATTTTTTCAATCGTTTCAGTAATATCATCTATCTCTTCGATTCGTTTACCTTCCAAAACACCTAGAACAATTTTCTTATAATCATCCATAGGAATCAGGTCCATAAACTTTAAAATCTGAGAGACATCATGCTCATACCATCCGAGTTCAGGATCAACTTTGGTGGAAAAAATCGCATTCCAGTGTTCATTTGGTGTTTTTATGTTCATCATTTTGCCTAACATATTATGTACCTACCTCCGTGATATTATATTTTACTCTGAAGGAACGTCGACACCCTCACCATGGTCTCATTGCGCCTAAACATGGCTCGATATACCACTATCTTATCACAGCAAAAGAACCTTTTGCAAATTTCTTGATGCACAACAAAGGTCAATGACTCATCCTCATCACTCTCTTAATTTTCCTCAGTACTTATCTCATTAAACTTATCTTGAATTGTATTAATGCGAATACCCTTACTCTATCATAATTGTGCCATAATTATAGTGTATAAATAATATATGGCAATTAAGCCACAACACACACATAGACAATTTCAGGAGGACAAAAATGAAAAAAATCATATCATTATCATTATTGAGTCTACTAATTATTGCATCATCAAGTACTTCATTTGCAGCAAACAATGTTTCCAGGATGGCTACAACTAAGGGCGGACTTCATGTCGCACAATGTGCCCAACAGATGGACTTAGGCGTATCAGAGTGCCTGCAAATGACTGAGTGCATAAACTAATACAAACACATATAAAATCTCTAAACCAAGCAGCTCCTCACTATAGTGGGGAGCTGCTTGGTTTATCTCTTCCATTTCACACCCCATTGTTACAGCCATTCCTTACCTAAAATTCTTCCTTCAGCTCCATATCATTCACCTCTAATGTTGCTTATCTAAATAGATATTCATCCAAATCTTTAAGTGCATCCTTCAACTCTGAATTTCTTTCACTTTGGATTACTTACTCTAAGAAAATAGCATCGTCATCCGTTGGTTCTCTTTCCAAAGAATATGATAAATCCAATACACACCAGAACAAGAACGATTTTTTCTTTATCAAATGACTCTTTATCAGCGTCCAATCCTGAACGTCTAAATTCAACAAACTTTTTCACTGTCTTATCATTAGAATAAAAAAATAAACTATATCCAGTTTTCATAAATAAATCACGCATTTCTTTTTGAACTTCAAGTGTATCTAATTTTTGCATATAATCTTTATCCAGCATCTTTGTCGTTACATATTCTGCAAAATTACTAAAAAGTTCTGCCTAATGGATATGTAAAGCACTTTCATAAATCTTTAATTTCTCCAAATCTGATAACAATGAATACTCAAAACTTGTTTCTGATTTATTTAAGCTTGTTTCTATAATTGATTTTATCAACCAAACCAATAGTCCTGAAGGTATTCCAAAAATGCCAATACTACTTATTATCTGAGTCCAATCAATAGTCATCGCTTTACCTCCCTATCTGCATTACAATATAATATATTCTGAAACCTTTATTTGTTTAATAATAAACACTAATCATGTAATTATCATTACCAAGCTTGACTGTAATGTGAAGTCCTGATTATTCAATCTGAGGAATCACATTCTCTAACTTATATACTAATGTATTCTGACCATTTTTAATCTTAAACTTCACACTGTAGTTCTCATTGTTAAGTTCTAGCATCTGATATAAAATTCTTAATTCATGTTCCTTTAATTTCTCGTTAAGAATATTTTTTGATATTTCTCTATGTAATAGCCAATAATAGACTAGTGCTTCAATGGTTATAATAAGGATTAGTCCTAAAATAATTAATATCAAATATATCAATATGGAATTCACATACTTAGCAACTTGACCATTGTTTATTTCGTTAATTTGCGACATTTCATAGCCATTATTGTTTAAAAGTTCCTCAATACTATTTCGGAACGGTTGAATGATTTTTGTGTCTACTAATTGGTAGAAAAAAAATAAAGTACTGACATATATACCAAACAAAATAGTTATTAAACTTGGCAGTGACAATTGACTATAGATTTTCATTCTCTTATCTATATATATCATTCTATTGTATGCTTCTTCATTGGTAATTTTGTTGTCACAATAATGGTTATCAATTACATATTTTGCCTTTATAAACTTTTGGTACTTACTTGTCTTTTCTTTTGATAATATTATAAGATGTTTATCCAGTGTTTTAAAGTTCTCTTTAGTATTACTCTTCATATTATACCCCTTACAAGCTATTCTTCTACATTGGTGCATAGTTATTCATGTGAGTCTCCAGACTTTAAAAAACAGTTTAGATGGATTTCACTGTGAGCATTTGATAGACTAGATATATGTTTGCTCTTTATTTCATTAATTTTATTTAATAATGATTTCTTTAAATCCTTGTATACAACAAAATTGCCGTTTTTAATAGTTAGACCAACCTACCAAAAATCAAGTTTTTAAAAATGCTATCAATATAATTTGACCAGGTTGTTGTTCTTTTTTCGTTCCCGTTTTGAATCGTAAAATCTAATTCAAAACATTTTAATATAACAAGAGCAGAAACTCGTTCTAAGAAATCCATGTCATCATCACTCCTAAAGAAGTATGATGACTGCCCAGCATGCAAAAAATTATTTCGCGATAAATATAGTTTTTCCAAGGGTTCTGCAATTTCAAATATACTTCTACCTTCGTAATTAATCAATCGTGGTACAATAGCAGAAAGGCGTAGTCTTTTTTCATTGAATCCTTCCGTCAACAAAGATTCTAATGCTGTTATATAAAGCAATAGCGCTAAATCTACATCATTATGTTCACTTCTTTGTACAGTGGCTTTTCCAAATAATATTAGTGCGTTAACAAACTTATCTGTTAATTCATCAGGTTCTTTTTTCGTAACTGCATTAAACAATAAACAGAAAATCCTTTGATATTTCTCATCTGCAATAAAATCAATATCTATTTTACATTTTAGATGTGCATTCCAACTAAAACCATGCCCTCGACGCCAGCCATCTTTTGCTAAAATTGCAACATGGCTATTCTCCTCCTCCCATCCTTGTGCTAAACGGAATATACTAGATTCCATGCCGAATGATGAATGGATCAGCTTAAAAATATCTACTGAAAATTGAGCCAATTGATAAGCTAATCTATTTACATTTTCAGTTTGATTTTCGACCTTAATAATCATCATATTCGCTTCGAGGAAGTGTTTCGATCGGCTTTTACGGGTATGGTCGAGAGAGCTTTTCACCTCATCAAAATCAATATGTGTTATATCTGATATTTGCTTTAATATCTGTTGTTCATCTTTTTGTGTTAGAAGATGAAATTTATCAAAAGAAACATCTTTTTTTAATCCTGACCCTTGTAATGGGAATATCAAAAAATGTTCATCTTTATTTACATTGAAATAATCTTCAATATACAATATCAAATCGTCTAAATCCTCTTCAACAGTTTCTTTTTTTCTCAAAAATAATTCAACCGCAGAAACAAAAAAATCATTCGAGTAGAAAGGGTGCTTTATTAATACTGGATATAGCAAATCTAATAAATTAGTGAATGGCTTATCATCAAAGTCCAGCTCTTTATTGCCCTTATGCAAATAATAATGCTGCAAATCTCTATAGCAAGCTTCTATCTTTTTTCTATTTTTGCTGTTTATTTTGCACATATACTTTACCTCCTACGGTCAAGGCATTCCAATAACTACATCACATTCTAAGTTCTTTATGTATTCTTTAATCTTATTAATTTCTAGCTCAGCAGTTAGTGTCCAAGTGCAGCAGGTCGTTAGATCTCCTAGATTTACGAGATATTTTTCAACCATCAATAGTGATTAATTCACCTGTGTCCAAATTTACTTCTGATAATAATGCTTTCATTAGCTGTCCCCCTCATCTTTCTCAACTCAACCATTAATACAATATTCTGTGAATTCCCTTTGTATGAAAACGGACATCTGCTACTAAAAATATCAGTTCTTTATTACTGCCCATCTCGAAAGTCAGCTAAATACCTCTATAACCCCATCTCATTATCCCGTATATCACCCTTGTTACCGCTATACTCATATAAGATTCCCGTCCCCTTATGTGGTGGAATTGTATCTTGGTGACTAGTCTAACACCAAGGGATGTTGTTCCACCATCTTTAAACTCTGTAAACAGTCCTATGCACATAATCCGTATAAGACAAGATAATCTTCAATACCTTATCTGACACATTTGGCATGCTATAATCAGCTACTAATCTCAATGTGCCTTTTTCTTGAGTTTCTAACACTTCTAATCCTTGAAGAATTCTGTCTTTCTTTAGTCCTACCATCATCACAGATGCCTCTTCCATGGCCTCCGGTCTTTCATGTGCTTGCCTAATATTTAATGCTCTAAAATCAAGAATTGATGATTCTTCACTAATCGTTCCGCTATCACTAAGGACTGCTTTCGAATACTTTTGAAGTTTCACATAATCATTAAAACTAAGAGGTTTCATAGTTCTAATTAGGGGATTAAATGCAATCCCTTTAGCTTCTATCATATTTTTAGTTCTTGGATGAGTACTCATGATTACCGGCAACTGATACTTTTCTGCAATCGAATTTAAGCTTTCTACTAAATCCATAAAATTTTGCTCAGAGCTTATATTTTCTTCTCTATGAGCGGATACAACAAAGTACTTTTCTTCTTTAAGTCCTAATCTTTCAAGTACATCAGAACTTTCGATATCATCTTTTCTCGAACTAAGTACTTCAAACATTGGGCTACCCGTTTTAATGATTCGATCTGCCGGTATTCCTTCTCTTAAAAGATACTCTCTAGCTATATCACTATAGGTTAAGTTAATATCCGCGGTATGGTCCACAATCTTTCTATTTGTCTCTTCCGGTACTCTCTGATCAAAGCATCTGTTCCCTGCTTCCATATGGAAGATTGGGATATGTCTTCTTTTAGCTGCAATAGCACACAAGCAACTATTTGTATCACCCAAGATAAGAAAGGCATCCGGTTTTACTTCTTCTAGAATTGGATCAATTTTCACCAATATATTCCCAATAGTTTCCACTGCGTTTCCTGTAGCTGCATCAAGAAAATAATCTGGTTTCTTAAGATTGAAGTCATTAAAAAAAACTTCATTTAATTCATAATCATAATTTTGTCCAGTATGAACAAGAACATGATCAATAGCTTCTGACTCATTTAATCTATTAATAACGGCTGATAATCTGATAATCTCCGGTCTAGTACCAACAACTGTCATTACCTTTAACTTCTTCATCTGTTATACCTCCAAAAAGTATGTATCTGGTTTTTCGGGATTGAAGGCCTCATTAGCCCACATAATGGTTACCATCTCTGTCTCACCTAGATTCTCGATGTTATGTGTATATCCAGTAGGTATATCTACAACTGTCATCTTTTCTCCATTTACAAAGTACTCCAGTACTTCATCTGAATCGATTTTTCTAAAACGAATAATCCCTTGACCACTAACAACTAAGAACTTCTCGTTTTTTGAATGATGCCAGTGGTTACCTTTTATGATACCCGGCTTTGATATATTTACTGAAACCTGCCCTCTATCCGGTGTTTTAATAAATTCAGTAAAAGAACCTCTATCATCTACATTCATTTTTAAATCATAGCTAAACTGATTCTCAGGCAGATAACTTAAATATGTACTATAGAGTTTTTTAGTAAAAGCATCCGACATATTGGGAACTGATTTTTCTTCTCTACTTTTCTTGAATGAAAAAATCAAATCCGCTATTTCACCAAGTGTTATGGTATGAATCATCGGAACTTTGCAGAATAAATTATCTCTATTCTCATTACCCTCTAGCGCATGAATAAGCTCATTTATAACATCATCTATATATACAAGATTCATCACTACATCAGGAGTATTCATATGAATAGGTAGCTCATGTGAGATATTATAACAGAATGTTGCAACAGCACTGTTGTAATTGGGCCTGCCCCACTTTCCAAAAACATTAGGAAATCTATAGACCAATATCTTTGCACCGGTTTCTACCCCATAATCGAATAATAGATCTTCGCCTGCCTTCTTACTCTCTCCATATGGATTGTCTAGTTCGGCTTGTATTGAAGATGAAATCATTACAGGACAGGTATTCTTATATTTTCTTAGTGTATCGACCAAAATAGTAGTAAAGCCAAAATTCCCATCCATAAACTCCGACTGTTCTTTTGGTCGGTTTACACCTGCAAGATGAAATACAAAATCAGCTTCTTTGCAGTATTCATCAAGATGAGCAGGTTCTGTATCTTGATCAAATTCATAGATATCAGTATATTTCCTGTTTCTTAATTCTGCTATTAGATTTTTCCCAATAAAGCCCTTTGATCCTGTGACTAATATTTTCATTATCTACCCCAACTTTCCAGTTGTTCTCTTACATAATCCAATTGTAAAAGCCTCTCTTTAATTTGTTCAATGTTTAATCTTTCTGTATTATGAGAATTGTACTCATCTTCTGAAGAAAGCTTTTGATCGCCTTCCACAAAATACTTGTCATAATTAAGATCTCTTTTATCTGCCGGAACTTTATAAAAGCCACCCATGTCTTTTGCTACAACATGTTCTTCTTTTGTAAGAAGTGTTTCATATAGTTTCTCTCCATGACGTGTACCTATCACTTTTATTTCATTGTCAGCATTAAATAGTTCTTTTATTGCTTGTGCTAAGTCTCTAATCGTAGATGCTGGTGATTTCTGAACCATTATATCCCCTGCTTCAGCGTTCTTAAATGCAAATACAACCAGTTCTACAGCTTCTGCAAGACTCATCAAAAACCTTGTCATATTAGGATCTGTCACCGTCAAAGGTTGTCCGCTCTTAATTTGATCGATAAACAGCGGAATTACAGATCCTCTCGAGGCCATAACGTTACCATATCTAGTGCCGCAGATAAGGGTTTTTTCTGAATCAACTGTCTTAGCTTTTGCTACAAAAACTTTCTCCATCATAGCTTTAGATATACCCATTGCATTAATCGGATAAGCTGCTTTATCAGTAGAGAGACATATTACTTTTTTGACACCCATCTCAATAGCACCGGTAAGAACATTATCTGTTCCTAGTACATTAGTTTTGACCGCTTCAAGTGGGAAAAACTCACATGAAGGTACTTGCTTAAGCGCAGCAGCATGGAAGATATAATCTACGCCATGCATAGCATTTTTCACGCTGGCGAGATCTCGAACATCACCTATATAGAATCTCAATTTATCATTCTTATAAAGTTTTCTCATGTCTTCTTGCTTTTTCTCATCACGTGAAAAAATGCGAATTTCTTTAATATCAGTATTTAAAAACCTTTTCATAACTGCATTTCCAAACGAACCTGTGCCACCAGTTATTAACAAAATCTTATTTTTGAACATATTTTTTTTCCTCCAATTCTTTCTTACTTAAAAATTCATTTAGCCACATCGGCTGTATCAAACAATATAAACTCATAGCTATTATATTGGAAACTATTACTCCTATCCACGAGTTAAAAACTCCAACTAAAAACCATGCAATAGGGATTTTCACCAAAGCACCTATAGTAAAATAGATACTTTGTATCTTTAATTGCCCACAACCATTAGCTATACTAGATATTACGCCATTCCAGATTATTATGCTCCCAAACGATGCAAATGCAACAGCATATAGATAATTCACTTGAATCGCATTGTCACCAAGCCATATGTTAATACCATATTGCAGAAAAGGTATCATTACAAATTCACAAATAACCGCTAGAAGTGCCATTAATCTTAAAGTCCTATATAGCTTCTTTATCCATGTAAAATTTTGTTCAGAAAAAGCTTTTGTTACAGCTGACCAAATAGGAGTTAATGCTAATACAAAAACAGTACCTATTAGTGTGAAAAGTTTATTATAAATTTGGTATTCAACAACCATTTCAGGTGTACTGAACCAAGTAATCAAAAACTCATTAGTTGCAATAATGACCATGTACATGATTTGTACCCAAAAGAAGATGCCCCCTAACTTAATAACATCTCTTGCATATTTTATTTCAAAGAATTTTATTTCTGGTTTACACCCTCTTAATTCTTTTGTAAAAATAAAAATAGTGGATATAAGCAGTGGAAAATTAACAGCTAATACATTGACTACTGCCAACGATATTAAACTAGCTGATATGTCAGATGATTTTGCGAATGAAACATAAATTAAGGTAATAATACTAGTCAATAAACTCAAAAAATTATTCAAGGCCGACTTTTGCATAGCATACAAAATCGACGTTATTAGCTTAAATAAAAATTGAAGCATTATGCCTGAAAATACAATGCTTACAGTAATATTGAGAGTCTCTATTGACAAAATGTCATTTGGTATATTAAAAATCAAATTCCAATTAATAAACCTGAAGAATATGGCTGAAGACATTAAGGAGAATAATACAATAGTCCCAACCACAACATAAGCAGATGAGATATATTTTTTAATTCTTGTTTGATCTCTCTTTACTAGAGCAGGTACTAAATGATTCCTAAGACCATTACCAATTCCCAAATCAAAGGTAAGCACCCATGATAAAACGGATATTATTGTAAACCAAAGGCCTAAGATTTGCTGATTATCAAAATACCTCATATATGCAGGCATAGTGAACAATGAAATGACGAGTGCACCGCCCTTTACTAGAAAGGCTCCTATCGTATTGTATACAATTGCTTTATTATTCTCGTTTGTATTTAGAAACTTATTTTTTAATTTAAAGATATATTTTCTCATCTATTCTTCCAACAACTTTTTAATATTTTCTGTAAAATTCAAATTAAGTCTTCTAATTATTTCTCTACTATTATATGATTCACTTAAATCGATAGAGGTGATCGTGCTTGCAATAGCTTTAGGGTTGGGTTCATCATAGTAGTAAACTTCCTGTCCAACAGTAGAAATCTCTATCGTTTTTATGCGAACAGAAACTACACGTAATCCATTAGCCATATATGAAAGTATTTTTGATGGGAATGAGGTTTCATTATATGCCGCCTCAGGTGTTTGCGTGCTTAATCCTATATCACATTTCTGCAGAAACCGAATATATGCTTCTCCACTAAAAAGCCCATCATAAGTAATAGTTGCTTCCGTATTTTTTGATAATTCGTCTATCTTCTTTAATAATATACTTGTATCATCTTTAGAACCAAATCCAATGATATGGATATGATAATTCTTGGGAAGATATTCTGCTACTGCTGCTGCTGCTAGTGCCCCTCCCTTTCTAGGATCGAATGTTCCAGCATAAACCACATGGATTTTATCATCATTAAATTTGCATTTTCTATCTTCCTCTACTTGGTATGTTCCGTTTATTATTATATATGGTTTGTTTGCTTTATTGATACTATTATTTAGCAACTCAGTAGAAAAAATAAAACTGTCTGCACTTTCAAATAACTTATATTCACTTTTTGTCATGTATTTAGAATGAGATTGTATATCTTGATAAATTTCTTCAACTTCTAAAATTAATTTTATTTTTTTGAGATGCTTAACGATTCTAATTGGTAATGATAAACTTATAGAGTGGTACACAACAATTGGTTCGCCTTTTTTAGTATTAAATAACAAATAAAGCAATAATTGAAATAAGGAAAATATATATTTACAGATTCTTTGAATTTTATTTTTTGCTCCAAAAGATGCAAATATTCTTAGAAATACCCCTTCTATTGCATTAATAACTTCACCTTTATAGTAGCCTCGTTGATTATTAGTCCAACTTGGAGATATAAGCTCAACTTCATAATTATTTCTTCTAAAAGCACTGCAAATATAATCTATTTTATTGGTAGCGGAAATAGCCATTTGTCTATTTTGGCTACCAATAAAATCATTTGAATAAAAAGCTATATATTTAATTTGTTTAATAGCCATAATTTTTCTCCTCGACTGTATTAATCATAAATACCTTACAAATAATCCAACGTTTAAATTAATTTAACATTGATGAGTAAAGTTCATCAAACTGTTTTGCAATTTCTAAAGAATTAAATTTTGATTTTAATCTTTGATTTGCATTTTCCCCCATTTCTTTTCTTAATTTTGGGTTTTTATACAATTTCAGTATTGATTCTGATAATATTTTTGAATTATATGGGGGAACTAGTATACCTGTTACACCGTCTTCGATAACCTCTGGAACACCACCAACGTTTGTCCCAATACTTGGAATATTTACTGATGAAGCTTCTAAAAATACATTACCTAGATTTTCATGAAGCGTTGGTAATACAAAAACATCACTTTCGTATAGTATACTTATTACATCATTTCTTTTGCCAAGCATAATAACTTTTTTATCATTTATTTCTTCAATGACCTGATTTCTAAATACTTTTTCATATGCTCCATCCCCTACAATTAAAAATCTAATACCATTTATATGTCTTAATCTGTGAATTGCTTTAGCTAACTCTTTATAACCTTTGTCTAAAACAATGCGTGAAATTGTAGTAAAAACAACTTCATCTTCTCTTATCCCTAGTGATTTTCTTATATCACCTTTTTTATTCAATTCACTTTTAGATGGAGGTAGATTGTAAATAAAGCTTCTCTTATTTTTTGCATATTTTTCAATCATTTTTTTCTCATATGTGTATTGACTTATTCCTTGAACATGTGTTGCAAATATTATTGTAATTGGCTCAATTATATTGTTAAAAATGAATCTTTTATTTTTGGAGATATCCAGAGCATCTCCTGAAAATCCATGAGTTGTAATTAACCTATTTTTGCATCCAGCAAGAACAGCAGCAATCATGCAGTGAAATCCTGCACTCTGCATCCCAGATATGTGTATAATATTAGGCTTTTGCTCTTGAATTTCTCTTTTTAATTCTAGAATTAATCCAATATTTAGTTTACCACCAGCAATTCTATTTTGATTTAGCCGTATAAAGTCATACTTTTCGTTAAGTAATTTATCACTTTCAATTCTGCCAAATAAAATATTGGGTCCTCCAATTGCACCTGGCATAACATAATGCATCATTATTTTATATTTGTTGTTGAATTCGCTCATTTCAAAAACTCTCCTCTTGTTTAATGGTCATTCTCAAATATTATTATTCTTTAACTCCATAACCCAATCATAGAATACTGGATATACAAAAAATATACCGAACCCTATTGAAGGAGTTACATTATTAAATGAAAATATTATTAATACTGATATTAACATAGACAAGTTTAAACTGAATAGCTCTCTTTTTTTATCAAATCTAATAAAGAACGGATAGAGTATAATATATATGTTCAATACTCCTATGAACAAGCCATATAACGCTAATGTATCTACGAAATGCGAATGTTGTCCAAAACCAGTTAGAAATCCTCCACTTGATTGAATAGGGCTTATGACTAATCCGCTAATTGGATTTTCTAAAAATGATAACCAACTTGATATTATTGTAGAAGCTCTGTCTGAAAATATCGAATCACTTCCGTAATATATTGAAGACGATTCCTGTAATTTAAGCAATTTCTCAACAGTTGCCCCACTTCCCATTAGTTTAATAATACCCTTTATTAAAAAATCAAAAATGTTTTTTCTAAAGAGTATTAAAATAACGCCCAAAAATAAAATATATACTTTAGCTAATATATTTCGATTTTTAAAAATTAAAAGTACTACAAATGATGCTATCAACATTAAAAGTGCTGTAAAATAATTTGCGGAAACAATAGTCAATAAAAATAATGTGAATAGAAATGTTATGATATAAGTAGATCTCGCCTTAAGTTTAATGAACTTCTTATTACATAATAAAAAAAATAAATTAATGCTTACAAATACTAATAGATAAATAAATTCGTATCCTCCAATTCCTTGGCTTCTAAGATACATTGTATGTTCACCACTAGATTTTATACTTCTTGCTAAATAAGGATTATTAAAGAGTCCAAGTAAAGTCAAAACACTAGTAATTGTCAAGGATAATAGAGAAAAATTTACTATCAGCATGTTACTATTTGAATACCCATAAGCTCTGTTGTATCTATAGATCAAATAAAAAATAAGCATTACACCATGTTCTAAATATCGATTTCCAATAGTTCCGTTTCCAAATATATATGGCACTGTTACGGTATATAAAATAAAAAGAAATATTAGTAATTTATGGACATTAAATTGCGTAAAAAAACTTGGATGGGCAAGTGCTGCAGTAAACAACCATAGGAATATAGACAAAAACATTAATAAATAAAAACCAGGTATAACTCTAATTTGTGGTATTAAATTGGAAATAACTAAATAAAATGCAAAAAATGTACTCAACTTCTGAATAGTAGGATTTTTTCTTTTTAGTTGGATTTCATTATTCACTCTTGCCACCATCTTCTTAGTATTTTAAATTATTACAATCTTTTATTTTTATTCAGAGTTAGATTGTATAACATGTAGAAATTGCCTGATTTTATTATTATAATTTCTAAAGTAAAAAATATTTGATTCAATACATTTTTTTTTCATCCTATTAATATCTTCTTTTTTCATATCGAAAACTTTACTTAAAAGTAACAATACATTTTTCTTGTCCTTTATATCAATAAAAAAACCATTTTCTCCTTCAAGAATATATCGTTCAAGGTCACTGGTCCGAGTTGTTATAACTGGTGTACCACAACTAATGCTTTCAACAAACTTTGTTGGAAAACCTGCTTTCGTCGTTCGTGTATCATCTCTAAAAAAAACGCTGAAATCTGACATCATGACAAATTTTAAACTGTCTACATGTGATAATCGACCATGAAAAACTATCTTTTCTCCAAGTTGATTTAATTTAGGCTCAAGTTCCTTGAATACATCAATATATTGTTCTTTTGTTATACCTATTATATTTAATGAAAAATTTGAAACTTCCTTAAACTCATATAAACTCTCAATAAAAAACTTAAGTTTATCTTTAGTTTTTCCTGGACTCCCTGCATAAACTAAATTTAACTTATCACTATCAAATTCAGATACTGTTGTATTCCACTTTTCTTCAGATATATCTATTAATGGAGGGACTCTCACTACATTAGTAGATCTATGATAATAATTTTTTAAGTAGCTACTTATTACGATAAGTCCGTCAAGCCGTTTTTGGATTACTCTCATACGCAGTAACGAGTCAATTCCTTTTATGAACTTAAAAATAATACTCTGCCCCTTAGTGCTATACCACTCAGTACAATCAGCAACTATTTTTATACTATTTCTAGCGCAATAGTTTTTTAATCTCCATAAAGGAATTGCTGGATAGTTATAGGCGATAATTACTTTAACATCCTCATATTGATTTAAAACTTCAATTGAAGTATCAATGTTACTTAAGTAATTAATCCATTGTACTTTTGTTGATGGATATGGTATAGACCAACATTCAAATTCTTGAATAATATGTTTTGTATTTCGCACATCACTTCCATATTTAAGTTCTTTATCTACATCAATAAATACAACCTTATATCCTAATTCTCTGATTATTTTCCCATTACTAAGAACTCTATGAGCTGCAGCATTTTTATCCGGTAGTTCAAAACCACCTACATATAGAATAGTACCTTTTGACATATCACAAATTCTCCTTATACCATACTATTGCCGCTTCAATCCCTCTTTCAAAACTCCAACTAGGATTATATCCAAGCATTTCCTGAGCTTTCTTAATATCAGCGTTACTATGCTTTATATCACCTATTCTATCTTGTCCAAATATTGGTTGAATCTCTTTACCAAGAGCTTTACATAAAGAATTATAAACATCAATTAAGTATTCTCTACCTCCAAAGGCGATGTTAAAAGCTTCACCTGCAACTTCAGAAGACGCCTTACACGCTTTGAGATTTGCTTCAATTACATTCTCGATGTATGTAAAGTCTCTACTTTGCTTTCCGTCTCCGTATATAGTAGGTTGTTCATCATTAAGAAGTTGCTTAATAAACTTAGGAACTACAGCTGCATAAGCCCCGTTTGGATCCTGTCTTTTACCAAAGACATTAAAATATCTTAAGCCATACGTATCTAAGCCGTAAAGTTTTGAATAAAGCTTTGCATATTCTTCATCAACTATTTTTGTAAGGGCGTAAGGTGATAAAAGATTCCCTTCTCTCCCTTCTTGTTTAGGAAGATTCGGCTCATCTCCATACACGGATGAACTGGATGCATATACAAACTTTTTAACTTCGTTTTGTCTAGAGGCTTCCATCATGTTTAGTGTCCCTCTTATATTTATCTCTTCATACAATAATGGCATCTTAATACTTCTTGGTACACTTCCCCAAGCTGCTTGATTAAGTACATAGTCAACACCCTCGCACGCTTTCATGCAGATATCTAAATTTCTAATGTCACCTTTAATGAATGTATAGTTTGGATTATCAATAAACAAGTCAATATTGGCTTGCTTTCCATTTGAAAGATCATCAAGACATCTCACTAAGTAACCTTTATCTAATAAAACCTCGCATAGGTTAGAGCCAATAAATCCTGCTCCACCTGTCACAAGAAATACGCTATCTTTTTCAAATGTTATATTTTCATAACCCATGATTTGCACTACCTTCCTCTATAGTCTCCAGTATTTATATCCTGCCACTTCATACTCTTTTCTATCTAAGATACCTTTAATATCAGTTAACACTTTACTTTCGTTAGATCCTTCTTTGAACATTTTCTTGAAGTCCTCTTTAGAGAGTTTTAAGAATTGATCATGACCAACTGCAACAACAATAGCATCCATATTTTTAATATCTTCCACCGAATCAAAGACGATTCCATACTCATGTTTTGCTTCATCTTCATCGGCCTCGGGATCTGCAATCATAGGATTGACTCCATATTCTTTTAACTCATTCACTATGTCAATAACCCTTGTATTTCTTGTATCAGGACAGTTTTCTTTGAATGTAAATCCTAGGATTGCTACTTTGGCATCTTTGACTGGTACATCAGCCTTAATGAGATTTTTAATTAAATTCTCAACCACATATCTGCCCATATCGTCATTGATTCTTCTGCCAGAAAGTATAATTTGTGAATGGTATCCTAGCTGTTCAGCCTTATATGTGAGGTAATAAGGATCTACACCTATACAATGTCCGCCCACAAGACCAGGATGGAAATTCAAGAAATTCCACTTAGTTCCTGCAGCTTTTAGAACAGCCTTAGTATCTATTCCCATCCTATTGAATATAATGGAAAGCTCATTCATAAATGCGATGTTAATATCTCGTTGAGAGTTTTCAATAACTTTAGCGGCTTCAGCTACTTTAATTGATTCAGCTCTATGTACCCCAGCATCTACAACAAGTTCATATACTTTAGCTATAACTTCAAGAGATTCTTTATCCATTCCTGCTACAACTTTTACTATTGTTTCTAACCTGTGTACTTTATCACCTGGATTGATTCTTTCAGGTGAATAACCTACCTTAAAGTCTTCACCACATTTCATTCCTGATTCTTTTTCAAGTATTGGAATACAAATTTCTTCTGTTACACCTGGATAAACTGTGGACTCAAATACAACAATTGAACCTTTTGTGAGATTTCTTCCAACTGTTCTACTCGCGGATTCAATAGGTTTTAAGTTTGGTGTATGATCCGAATTTACAGGTGTTGGTACAGCGACAATGTGGAACTTTGCTTCTCTAAGTTTTAATTCATCAGCGGTAAATTCAACAGCTGTTTCTTTTATAACTTCATTGCCTACTTCTTTAGTTGGATCAATCCCATTTATATAAAGTTCAACTTTTTCTTTGCTGATATCAAATCCAATAACATTAACCTTTTTAGCAAAAGAAACAGCTATTGGCATACCAACATAGCCAAGCCCTACAAGTGAGATTTTTTCTTCTCTGTTTTTAATCTTTTCATATAAATTCATGTCAGATAACTCCTTTATATTAAACCCATAGTTTCCATTATTGATTTATTTACTAATTTGACGTCATACTTTTCTCTGGCAAGTTTTAAACTATGCTCAGCCATTATCTTGTTTTTACCTTGATCCTCTATAAGGTTTTTCATTCTTTCAACTAACCTATTTATATCTTTAACAGGCACGAGATACCCATTGTATCCATCTATCACTGTTTCTCTACAGCCTGGAGCATCACTTGTTATAATTGAACGTCCTATCGCCATAGCTTCAAGGACTGTTTTAGGTGTACCCTCATGATAAGAGGGCAAAACATAAGTGCTACATTGTATTAAATATGGCCTAACATCACTCTGCTCTCCAACGTATTCTATGATATGACTATCTATATATGGTTTTAACGCTTCAGGCTGTAGTGCTGAAGGATTGCTATCATATGGACCCACAAGTAAGCACTTTATTTCAGGATATTCAGCTTTGATTCGTTTGCATGCTTCCAAATATTCCATTACACCTTTGTCTTTAATCAGTCTACCGATAAATAGAAAGGCTGCTTTTTCTGGTAAAGATTCAGGTTTAAACTTTTCAAGATTCACTCCCGATCCATTTATAATGACAATCTTATCTTCTTGAATGAGTCCATTACTAATAAATTCATTTTTGTCATCATTATTTTGAAAAAAAACCTTCTTACTTGCATTACAAGCTACACGATACTCGGTTTTCATTATTATCTTGATTATTATATTCTTAAGTCCTTCACCTCTAAATATCGAACCTAACCCAGCAATTAATGGATAGACCTCAGTAATTCCATTAGCTTTTGCTGCCAGACATCCATAAACAACTGTTTTAGCTTGATATGCAAAGATTTTATCCGGCTTTTCTTCTTTCATGAACTTCTTAAGCTCTCGATATGTCTTTAAATCGCTAAATGGATTTATACCATTTCTTTCTACAAATAGTTGCTTATATCGAATCTCATTTTCCTCAAATTTAGTCTTCCAGTTTGTCTCAGGTTCTGGTCCTAATGCAATAACTGAATGTCCGTGTTTTATAAAATCTTTCATCATATCCATACGAAACCAAAAAAGTGATGATGTATGGCTTGAGAGAACAACTATCTTCATTTCGTCACCGTCTCCTCTGCCTTATTATTCTCTGTCTTAACCCCAGTCCCACCTTCAACAATACCCTTACTTCTCAAAACACTAAAGATAGTTCCAAAGAAGCATCTTTGATCCATTAACATCCCAATCTTCTTAGTATATTCCCCATCCAGTCTTGCCTTCACTTCAATCTCAAGTTCATCCCTACCATTAATCTGTGCCCAGCCTGTAAGGCCAACCGGTACGTCATTGGCACCGTACTTGTCTCTTTCTTCAATCAGATCATATTGATTCCAAAGCGCTGGCCTTGGACCGATGATACTCATCTCACCTTTAAAGATGTTGATGATCTGAGGCAGCTCGTCTAGAGACGTTTTTCGTAGGAACTTACCTACCTTAGTAATCCACTGATCAGGATTCTCTAGAAGGTGTGTCGGGGTATCTTTGGGCGTATCAATGCGCATGGTGCGGAACTTTAATATATTAAAATGACTCTTATGGATTCCGACTCTCTTCTGTTTAAAGAGAACCGGTCCCTTAGAGTCAAGCTTAATAGCTATAATAAGTAATAGAAAGACAGGAGATAAGAAGATAAGTCCTAAGAATGAAAGTATGATATCTATTAGTCGTTTAATAATCATGTACATATCCTCTACCTCCTTCTAACAACTTCTTGTCGTCATCTATTATCCCATCCCATAAATTAAGTGTGAGTCATAGGGCTCACACCTAGTTATTATGCTTTGGCTAACTTGTACCTGTCTGCTTTTTCTCGCTTATGTCTGTTCTCGCTATTGACTTCTATGTTGTTGCGATAAGTAGGTACGATGCCTTGGACCATCTCTATGAGGGTCTCGGTTTCCGGTGACTTAAGTATCACTAGGAGTTCGTTTAAGGCACTCTTAAGCTCAGAGTAGTTGATCTCTATGGGCTGACCGATATAAATCTTCTCGTACTTGGTATCTTGTAGGCCTTCTTCATCCATGAGCAGTTCTTCGTAGAGCTTCTCACCAGGCCTTAAGCCTGTGACCTTGATCTTGATATCTTCGTTCAACTTCAGTCCCGAGAGTCTTATGAGGTCAACAGCCAGATCATAGATCTTAACCGGTTCTCCCATATCTAGGACGAAGATCTCACCACCTCTTGCGATGGCGCCGGACTGGATGACCAGTTGGGCTGCTTCGGTAATGGTCATGAAGTATCGAACGATCTCTTTATGGGTGACGGTCACCGGTCCACCTTGTTCGATCTGTTTCCTAAATAGGGGGATCACGGAACCGTTACTACCTAGTACATTGCCAAATCGTACGGCGGTGAACTTGGTCTTGCTCTCTTTGGCTAGACCTTGTACAATCATCTCACAGATACGCTTACTGGCACCCATGATGTTGGTTGGGTTCACTGCTTTGTCTGTGGATACCATGACGAAGCGTTCTACTCCGAATTCATGAGCGGCTTCTGCTATATTCTTAGTACCGAAGACATTGTTCTTGATGGCTTCTTTGGGTGCACGCTCCATTAAAGGGACGTGCTTGTGGGCTGCCGCGTGGAAGATGACATGGGGTGCATGTTCTTCTACGATGGCGAAGATGTTGTCACGGTCTCTCACCGAGGCGATGATTACATCTAGGTTCAGATTATTACCGTATTCTCTATGAAGTTCATTCTGGATGTCATAGGCATTGTTCTCATAGACATCTAGGATTATAAGCTTGGAGGGTAGGAATCTGGCAATCTGGCGGCACAGTTCTGAGCCGATGGAACCGCCACCACCTGTGACCATGATGACTTTGTCTTCTATATAACTGGCCACTTCGGTTACGTTCAGGTTGATCATGTCCCGTCCCAGTAAGTCTTCGATCTCAACGTCTCGGATTTTGCTTAGAGATACTTGACCGTCAATGACTTCTCTGATACCCGGCATGATTCTGACTTTGGCATCGCTTCTTTTGCTTTCTTCAATGATTTGCTTCATGACGGATCCGGTCGCAGTCGGTACGGCTATGATGATCTCATCAATCTTAAACCGATGGGCCACACTATAGATATCATAATAATTCCCCAGTACCCTCACACCGGCTATGGTCTTGTAGAGCTTGTGTTCATCGTCATCAATAAAACCGGTGACTTGACCGTAGGTGCCTGCGTGGTTCTTGATCTCTGTGGCGATTAGAGAGCCTGTTGCGCCACTTCCTATGATGAGTATATTGTTAGAATGTTCCTGCTTTGTGACCGGGTAATGGTTCTTGATACGTCTGATAAAACGATAGCTAAAACGAATGCAACCGACGATGGAGATCTCTAAGATGGCTCCGATGATGTAGACACCAAAGTATAATCTAACGCCCATGGAGATGAGGTACATAGTACCAAGTAGGTTGGCGATGATTCCTGCGAATACGACCTTCATTAATTCTTCTACGGATGCGTAAGCCCATAGGCTGTTGTACAATCCAAAAAACCGATAGATAAGAAGCTTGCCTATGGTCAGGATCAAGGCTGCACCTAGATATGTTGAGATGGTTGTCTTCGGAATGTTGCCTTCATTATGTAATAACAATGCCAATAGAAATGCACCGTTTACAGCTATGATGTCTGTTACCAGTAAAAGTACTTGTCTGCTAACTCTTGTTACCATATTACCCCTTCTTCCTTATCTTATCATTCTTTTAACTTATAACGCGTTGGTCTGCTAAAATACATCTACAGAATAACGCCTATTCATCATGCATAATAACAGAAAGCATTATCATCATGCATCTACATCGCTAAGTCATTCGTGTTCATTCAATTAAATAAGGGTAGGGGTATGTCTTTGATATGATCCAAGTATTAAGTTACACTTTACTCTCCCTATTATCTAACCTGAGCTATCTTTTTGTATGCTCTATAATTATTTCCCCTTGATGCCGGTTGATTTATAAAAGTATAAATCTATTTGTCTATAGCACTGATGGCTACTTGATATGTATGGTTTAAGGCCAAAATAATGATTTTGACCTTTACTATAGATATGAACGAATTATGAATAATTTGCGTCTTTTATAAGTATATAATCTATCAAGTTTTCTGTCAAGACAGTCAAATTGTTTTCTCATAACCTTTAGGACCATATAACCATCATCCATAACAAAATCTACATCCTAGGTATTATAGAACTCATTATTTTGTTTATTTTCCTTATTGTTTATTGTAATAAGCTTCCAGTTCTGCTTGATATGCCGTGGAGACTGTTGCTTTTACTTCATTATAACGATCTCTTAGTTGTTGAACTATAGCAACATCATACTGCTTGGCTTCTAAGTCGTTCTGCATATCATATAAGGACTTATAGACTTCATTGTCCGACTGAGATTCCAGCTTACCGATTAAGCCCTGAATACTGCTTACTGTCTCATCCCTTGTAGGGATATCTTGAATCTGCACAGCCTCTTTTAATCTGATAAAATACTGATCGACTTGCGTTCTATAGTAAGCTTCCAGATTCGTCAAATGCTGTTCATACGCACTTACAATCTTATTGTATCCCTGTTGTTCAGGGTTAATCTCGTTTTCAATGTTCATGGTGGGGATCTTTAGGTCTTCACTGTATTGTGCCTGTTCTAATTCATTATTTTCTTGTTGAGTCAGTAGATTCTCTTCTGTGCTTTCTAATGACTCAGGTAGGACTGGGCCATGGTTTTTCTCTATCTGTGTGGTGCTGGCGGGTTCTGTCTGTTGCTCTAGGCTTTTTAGTGTGAAAGCTTCCGGTGATTCATCTTTGGCATTTAGTGCATTGGTAACGATGAGGCTGAATCCAATAAGGGCTAGAGCAATCAGAGATGTCATCCCTACGAGAGATTTGTGCTTTGGCTGCAAGGTCTTCTTCCTGCTTGGTGGTTGTGGTACAACACCACCAAGCAGCATAGTCTGTGGGTTCTCACAAAAGAGTCGATTGGCTTCCTTCGCCCCATGTTTCTTAGTCACGTAGGTATAGGCTTTGGCCATATCCGGTCTTCTGGTACTGATGTTATGTCCATCACTGGCTATGATGTCAATGAGACCCTGTTCCAGCATCTGTGTTGCCCTTGTTTTTTCAGGTGATGATTGTGGGTTTATGATATTACCTGCGTTACATTGAATCAAGATGCCTTGGTCTCGTAGCTTTATGAGTTCTTCCATATGATTTGCATAACATTTGTAGACTTCTGCATGGGCTAGGATCGGTCGATAGCCCAGTAGGACCAGTTCATGCATACCATGATCCAACTCTATATGGGTAATGTCTCTGGAAAATTCTACTAAGATATACTGGGTCGTGTTCATGGTTCTGATCTTGACGTGTTCCAGATGATCCAGGTCTTTCCTTGTTAGATAGAGTTCTGCACCTAGATAGATCTCCATATCCGGATAGGCTTCATGAATATGGGCACGAAGTGTCTCAAATGCTTGTTCCATATCCTTCTTATTGTCCATTTCCTTGTTTCTTCTGCCTCTAAACTGAACGGGATGGTTCAGATGGGGGGTTGCTACTATGCCTCTTACCCCTTGGTCGTAGCTGATTTTCACCATCTCTAGAGCGCATTCCGTGGTGTCCGGTCCGTCATCGACGTCGGGAAGGAGATGGTAATGTATATCAACCATTTTCATTTTCATCTTCCTCCTCTATCTCTTTTGATTGGTAATAATAATAGGTCTGGTAGTGTTTGGCACTCTCTACCTTCAGCTTGTTGATGACAACACCTAAGATGTTGGCGCCGACCACTGTCATGGACTTAACTGCCCGCTTGGTTAGATCAATGTCCACTGCACCTGATGCTACCACTAAGATGACCCCGTCAATATACCCGGACAAGATGGTTGCATCTGTTACCGGTGTCACAGGGGGTGTGTCTAAGAATATATAGTCATACTCTTCTTTTAAGGCTGTGATCAGATTCTTCATGGCTTTGGAGTGTAGCAGTTCTGAAGGGTTGGTCGGAATCTTACCTGCTGTTAGTACATCTAGGTTAAGGTCTTCTACCCGTTGAATATAGTCAGTATAGTTATGTTCTTTTCTTAGCATGTCTGCTAGACCTTTTTTGTTAGAGATCCCAAAGAGTTTGTGTACCGTTGGTTTTCTCATGTCACAGTCTATCACCAGTACCCGCTCACCGTTTTGTGTCATGGTTGCGGCGATGTTGGCCAGTGTGGTTGTTTTGCCTTCTCCGGGTGTGGTGCTGGTGACCAATATGGTGCGTATGTTCTTGTCTATATTGGCAAATTCTATATTGGTTCTAATGGCTCTGTAGGCCTCTGATATGGATGATTTTGGGTGATTATGAACGATTATATCTTTCATGATTTTACCTCATGCTTTGTTTCTAAGTTTTTGAAGTCAACAATGGTGCCAAGGACCGGTAAGCCTAAGTGCTTCTCTATATCCTCTGCTGTCTTAAGGGTACGGTCAAATAAGATGATCAAGAAGATAATTCCGACACCAACCATGCCACCTAAAATACCACCAATAGCAACATTCATAATGAGCTTGACGTTGATGGGTGTGTATATACCAATGGCCTTGTCAATAATCTCTACATTATCCGCTTTGATGATACGCATGACTTCTTTGATAAATACATCTGTTATTGTATTAGCAATTAGCGCCGCTTGTTCGGGGTCTTCATGCTTTACGGAGATTTGGAGAATCTCTGTGTTTTTGACCGGTACAGAGGTGATGCGCTCTAGTAATTGACCATAGGTCAAATCCAGTTCCAAACGGTTGATGACTTGTTCCAGAACAATACGTGACTGAACAATCTCACTATAGGTCACAACCAACTTCTGGCTCATGTTAATGCTACCTAGATCAAAGCTAGAAGCGATGTCACTTAAGCCTGAGCTCTTAGATCCGTTAACCATAAGTGTGGTTTTGGATTCATACATAGGTGTGATGGCAAACCGCGTATAGGAAAAAGCCATGAGTGCTGCTAGAATGACGCAGGCAATGATGATCCATTTTCTTTTCCATAGGGTCTTGATTAATTCTAATAGGTCGATTTCTTCATATTCTTGCATGATTTTGTTCCTTTACTTTGTATCGAAGAATTGTTTTACTGTATCCAAATAGGTGTATGGCACAGAAGCACTGATGGCATTCTTTATGTTGTTTTGTTCCGTTGATGTTAGCTGCTTATAACGGACATTAACATCTTCTGCCGCACCTTCATAGTCGTAAGTATAATCTGCCAGATAGCTTGTCATGGCGTGCTGAATATCTTCTACAATCTGCAGATGTTCTGTTGTTAATTTCTGAGCGTACTTGGTGCCACCGCTTAATACTTCATCAAGCCCTATAATCGTCACTTCCATGGCATAGATAACCGCATTGGTAGGTGTCGTGCCGTTGATAACGGTATAGCCACCTTCCGGTAGTACAGGTACTTCTTGTTCTTCTAATGCTTCCTTCTGATGTAATATGGTAAGTAAAGAAATGACTGTATCTTCACGGGTAATGGGTACATCACCTCTAAAGTAACCGTCTTGTAAAACATAATCTTATAAGCCAATAGGCTCTGTATGTCATCTCTCGCCCAAATGGCTAAGGTGTCATGGGTCGGTGTAAATGTTTCTGGTGTATAGCCTAAGATACGGTTTAGCACTGTAGCGACTTCTTGTCTGGATATAAGTTGATTGGGTCTAAAAGTTCCGTCCGGATAGCCTTTGATATAACCGGCTGCCATGGTGATTCTAAGTTGGTCAGCAAACCATTCCTGTCCGTTAATATCACCAAACTGAACTTGATCTGTTTCTAATGTATAGCCAAAAGTACGGTTAATAAGGGTTAAGAATTCTGCTCGGGTTATGGCTTTGTCCGGCATGAATGTCCCGTCAGTATAACCATGGATGAGACCTCTATCAGAAAATTCTTCAATATAGGGTGTTGAAGCTTTACTTGGTTCTAGATCCGTAAAAGCATATACGGTCTGACTCAGTAATGGTATTAGTAGTAATAAACTTATGACTTGTCTGGCTAATTTATTGGTTGATTTCATATGTACCTCTTTTTTATAAGATATGCAAAGCAGGCAAAAGCCCGCTTTGCATCCTAATTCTGTCTTATCTAATTAGCGCCAAATGTTGCTGTACGTGCTGTGTCATCTGCAAGGGTTGTGGTTACTGTATAGCTTACATTGCTTGACATGGTCAAAGCTTCAAGTTCATTGAATAGATCTTCAATATAACCCGCTTTGTCGCCACCTTGTATGTAAGATGCTACTTCAACGTCTTGACTGTTGGTTACTACGACACTCTTGTACTGTTGACCATCATATAAAATGGTTGTAAAGTCAACACGTTCTGCAATGGTCGTTAGATCTGCTTGAACTTCTGCTAAGTTGTTATAGTTGTTTTTGGTGATTTCCAGTGCTTCTCTTAAAGCTTCTTTCTTCTCTGCATCTGACCAAACAGTATTACCATTGCCTTCACTATCCGACAAAGTCATGTTTGCATAGAGGGTTCCTGATAAATCTGCTTGATCTGCATATAAGAAGATGGCTAAGGAATCAAGTAGGAAAGCTCCTGAGCCGGCATCTACGTTAGCAATGTAAGCATCATAGGTTGTATCAAATTCATTATAAGATGCGTTTAGTACTTGACGTAATATTTCTGTATAATTTGCATTTGTTGCCGCTGATATGGTGACCACTTTATCTTGAGTACCAATCGACATCTCAAAAGTTAAGGTTGTTGTAGGTGTGGTTGATCCGCCACCGCCACCGCCGCCACCTGATGGAGGGTTGTTGCTGTGTTGTCGTCTTCGGTCACTGTCTCACCGCCAACTTCTACTTCAACGTCTTTTGATACGGTTGTTTCTGTTGGTGTCATGGTCATGGTGCTACCATTTACATTAACGACTGCTTTGGTAATCGTTCCTGTTCCCGTTACTGTGGTTGAACCGGAAAGCACTAAGTTGCCGACATTACCGGTTGAGCTTATGTTTAGCTCTGAACCTTCAGCGTTTTTCATAATGGTTAAGGTACCTACTGAACCTTCACTTACGACTAGATTCTTTACTGGTGTATTCACGGTTAAGGCTTCAAAGTCACCTTCAAGTGTTAAGGTTTCCCCAGGTCTTACGGTATAGATCTCAACGTTACCAAATCCGTTACCGGTTAAGGATCCGTCTTCTTGAAGTTTACCACCGGAATGCATATCGACTTTGTCCACTTTCGTGTTGCCGATTGCTAATATACGGATTTTTCCGTTGTGTTTGATGACACGAAGTGTGCCTACTTCTGTATTGGTTAAGGTAATCGTGTTCTCACCACCACCAAATGCTACAAGTTCACCTTGAACTTTGACATTATCTAGATCTACTTCACCATCAGCTACACCTTGTGCGATGTATAGGTTGCCTTTGATGGTGGTGTCTTTTAGGATAACGCCTGTTGAGCTGACAACAAGGTTGCCCTCATAAGTCATACCGGTTACTTCTCCCGGTTCTGTGATGAGTTCACCTGCAATATTACTGAGTAAAGTAACGGCTTCTGCTCTTGTTAAGTTGCTCATAGGTGCGAGTTCGTTGTTGCTTCTTCCTTGCATATAGCCTTTTTCTACTAGGACACTCATCTGTGTTGCTGCCCAAGTCGCTACATCTGATGCATCTGTGTAGGTACTATAGGCTGCTGCTTCTGTACCTGTCAGTTGAAAAGCATTGGTAAGTACGATCGCTGCTTCTTGACGGGTAATACGGTCATCGGGTCTAAAACGGTTGTTATGTCCGCTTACAATGCCCGCTGTGGATGCTTTTAGTACAGCATCTTCAAACCAATCGGTTGTTTTAACATCTGAAAATGTAACGTCTGTCTTTTCCTCAAGCTGAAATATATTGTTAATTACGGTTACAAATTCAGCTCTGGTGATTGATGCTTCAGGCATGAATGCACCACTTGGATAACCTTTGATAATGCCCAAGTCCATCCATTTTTCAATGTTAGCATTTGCCCAATGATTCTCATAATCGGAAGCAGCCGCTGTTACCATGGTCATCTGTGATAATACTAGTGCTAGTGTTAGTAATACCGACATTCCTTTTTTCATCTTATTTAACATTTTTTTCTCCTATATATTATATTTTTTTTAATCACATACGTGAATTAAAACTTGTTTGATACCTAACTTGTAGGCATAGGCACTGTATCATTGGCTCACATTCAATCATTTATGCTTTGGCCAACTTATAACGCTCTATAGATTCTATTCTATGTTTGTTCTCATTGTTCACTTCTGTGTTGTTTCTATATGTCGGTACAATCTCTTGAATCATCTCTATAAGGGTCTCATTTTCCGGAGATTTAAGAATCACTAAAAGCTCGTTCAAAGCACTTTTAGTTCATGATAGTTGATTTCAATAGGCCTTCCAATGTGAATCTTCTCATACTTGGTATTTCTTAGCCCTTCATCATCCATAAGAAGTTCTTCGTATAGCTTCTCCCCCGGTCTTAGACCGGTGATTTTGATCTTTATGTCTTCGTTCAACTTAAGACCGGAGAGTCTTATGAGGTCTACTGCCAGATCATAGATCTTCACCGGCTCACCCATATCAAGGACGAAGATCTCGCCGCCTTTTGCTATACCGCCGGACTGAATGACCAGTTGGGCGGCTTCGGAGATGGTCATGAAGTAGCGTATGATTTCTTTATGCGTGACGGTAATCGGCCCACCTGCTTCAATCTGTTTCTTAAAAAGTGGTATGACAGAGCCGTTGCTGCCAAGAACATTACCAAACCGTACGGCCGTGAATTTTGTTTCACTTTGTTTGGCAAGGCCTTGTATAATCATCTCACAGATTCGTTTGCTGGCACCCATGATATTGGTTGGGTTGACCGCTTTGTCTGTTGAGACCATAACAAACCGTTCTACGCCGAATTCATGGGCGGCTTCGGCTATATTTTTCGTACCAAAAACATTGTTCTTGATGGCTTCTTTGGGTGCCCGTTCCATAAGTGGCACATGTTTGTGAGCGGCTGCGTGGAAGATGACATCCGGTGCATGCTCTTCTACAATGGCGAAGATGTTATCTCGGTCTCTGACCGATGCAATGATAACATCTAGATCCAACCTATCTCCATAGGTTCTAAGTAATTCATTCTGAATGTCATAGGCATTGTTCTCATAGACATCTAGGATAATAAGCTTGGAGGGTAGGAATCTGGCGATCTGTCTGCATAGTTCTGAGCCTATGGAGCCACCACCGCCTGTAACCATGATGATTTTGTCTTCAATGTAATTGGCCACTTCTGTCACATTCAGATTGACGATATCACGTCCCAATAAGTCTTCAATCTCAACATCTCTAATCTTGCTAAGGGATAGTTGCCCATCAATAATTTCTCGAATACTTGGTATGATTCTAACCTTTGCTTCTGATCGACTACATTCTTCTAAGATCTGTTTCATAGCTACTGTGGTCGAAGATGGGAGGGCGATAATAATTTCATCAATATTAAAGCGATGGGCTACACTGTATATGTCGTGATAATTACCAAGAACCTTAATACCACCAATAGACTTATAGAGTTTATGCGCATCATCATCAATAAAGCCAATGACATGCCCGTAAGACACGGAATGATTTATTATCTCACTGGCAATCAGAGTACCTGCTGCATCACTGCCTACGATTAATATATTGTTTTTATGTGCTTGCTGCATAATCGGATACTTGTTTTTGATGCGTCTAAAAAACCGGTAACTGAACCTAATAAAGCCTACGATGGTAATCTCAAAGATAGCACCAATGATATAAATACCAAAATACAACTCAATGCCCATAGAGATCAGGTAGATGGCGCCAAGGACGTTGGCTGTAATACCAGCCATGACGACTTTTAATAGCTCTTCCACGGACGCATAAGACCACAGACTGTTATATAAACCAAAATACTTATATATTAGAATCTTTCCAATAGTAAGGATAACAACCGCTCCGACGTAGGATAGAATAGTCGCCTCCGGCACATTACCTTCCGTATGTAAAAATAAAGCTAATAAAAAAGATACATTGACTGCAATAATATCTGTGACAAGTAACAACATCTGTCTACTTACTTTTTTTAACATGTATTACCCTTCTTCCGCATTGATTCACTTATTGGATTTTCACACTCTGCATCCTACTTAATGCATACTTGATGGTCCACCAGCGCAAAAAAAAGCTCTGGTTGGATTGCCAAACAAAGCTAATACATGATTCTTGTATTTTCAGTATTTGGTAACCCGGCTACCTTGGTCACTACTACCTTAAGGCCCGTGTTTTGCGTCCCCAATTTTCATTGGGTTTGCCTTTATCAGATAACTTGATATCTTGGTTGTTTGTTGTTTATAGTCCAGTATAATAGCACATAATAATTTTGTCAATAGGACCGTGGTGGTCTCAAACACTAAATAGTGATTGATAAAATTTTAATAAATACATCCCTTACGCTTGACAGCTTAAATGCCTATGTTGTAGGTGACAAATGTGATATTTGTTTTTTACTATTAAATTTGAATGACATCTTCCTCCTCAACCTCTTTTGATTGATAATAATAGTAGATCTGGTATTGTTTGGCACTCTCTACCTTCATCTTATTGATGACAACACCTAAGATGTTGGCACCGACCTTAGTCATGGACTGAACCGCCCGCTTGGTTAGATCAATGTCCACTGCGCCTGATGCTACCACTAAGATGACCCCGTCAATATACCCGGATAAGATGGTTGCGTCCGTTACCGGTGTTACCGGTGGTGTATCTAAGAATATATAGTCATATTCTTCTTTTAAGGCTGTGATCAGGTTCTTCATGGCATTGGAGTGCAGCAGTTCTGAAGGGTTGGTCGGAATCTTTCCTGCTGTTAGTACATCTAGGTTAAGGTCTTCTACCCGTTGGATATAGTCTACGTAGTTGTGCTCTTTCCTTAGCATATCTGCTAGGCCTTTTTTGTTAGAGATCCCAAAGAGTTTATGTACCCTTGGTTTTCTCATGTCACAGTCTATCACCAGTACCCGCTCACCGTTTTGTGTCATGGTTGCGGCGATGTTGGCCAGTGTGGTTGTTTTGCCTTCTCCGGGTGTGGTGCTGGTGACCAATATGGTGCGTATGTTCTTGTCTATATTGGCAAATTCTATATTGGTTCTGATGGCTCTGTAGGCCTCTGATATGGATGATTTTGGGTGATTATGAACGATTATATCTTTCATGATTTTACCTCATGCTTTGTTTCTAAGTTTTTGAAGTCAATAATGGTGCCAAGGACCGGTAAGCCCAAGTGCTTCTCTATATCCTCCGCCGTCTTAAGGGTACGGTCAAATAAGATGATCAAGAAGATAATACCGACACCAACCATGCCACCTAAAATACCACCAATAGCAACATTCATAACGAGCTTGACGTTGATGGGTGTGTATATACCAATGGCCTTGTCAATAATCTCTACATTATCCGCTTTGATGATACGCATGACTTCTTTGATAAATACATCTGTGATTGTATTAGCAATTAGCGCCGCTTGTTCGGGGTCTTCATGCTTTACGGAGATTTGGAGAATCTCTGTGTTTTTGACCGGTACGGATGTGATGCGCTCTAGTAATTGACCATAGGTCAGATCCAGTTCCAAACGGTTGATGACTTGTTCCAGAACAATACGTGACTGCACAATCTCACTGTAGGTTACAACCAATTTCTGACTCATGTTAATGCTACCCAGATCAAAACTAGATGCAATGTCCCCCAGGCCTGAACTCTTGGAGCCGTTAACCATGAGTGTGGTTTTGGATTCATACATAGGTGTGATGGCAAACCGTGTATAGGAAAAAGCCATGAGTGCTGCTAGAATGACGCAGGCAATGATGATCCATTTTCTTTTCCATAGGGTCTTGATTAATTCTAATAGGTCGATTTCTTCATATTCTTGCATGATTTTGTTCCTTTACTTTGTATCGAAGAATTGTTTTACTGTATCCAAATAGGTGTATGGCACAGAAGCACTGATGGCATTCTTTATGTTGTTTTGTTCCGTTGATGTTAGCTGCTTATAACGGACATTAACATCTTCTGCCGCACCTTCATAGTCGTAAGTATAATCTGCCAGATAGCTTGTCATGGCGTGCTGAATATCTTCTACAATCTGCAGATGTTCTGTTGTTAATTTCTGAGCGTACTTGGTGCCACCGCTTAATACTTCATCAAGCCCTATAATCGTCACTTCCATGGCATAGATAACCGCATTGGTAGGTGTCGTGCCGTTGATAACGGTATAGCCACCTTCCGGTAGTACAGGTACTTCTTGTTCTTCTAATGCTTCCTTCTGATGTAATATGGTAAGTAAAGAAATGACTGTATCTTCACGGGTAATGGGTACATCACCTCTAAAGTAACCGTCTTGTAAAAACATAATCTTATAAGCCAATAGGCTCTGTATGTCATCTCTCGCCCAAATGGCTAAGGTGTCATGGGTCGGTGTAAATGTTTCTGGTGTATAGCCTAAGATACGGTTTAGCACTGTAGCGACTTCTTGTCTGGATATAAGTTGATTGGGTCTAAAAGTTCCGTCCGGATAGCCTTTGATATAACCGGCTGCCATGGTGATTCTAAGTTGGTCAGCAAACCATTCCTGTCCGTTAATATCACCAAACTGAACTTGATCTGTTTCTAATGTATAGCCAAAAGTACGGTTAATAAGGGTTAAGAATTCTGCTCGGGTTATGGCTTTGTCCGGCATGAATGTCCCGTCAGTATAACCATGGATGAGACCTCTATCAGAAAATTCTTCAATATAGGGTGTTGAAGCTTTACTTGGTTCTAGATCCGTAAAAGCATATACGGTCTGACTCAGTAATGGTATTAGTAGTAATAAACTTATGACTTGTCTGGCTAATTTATTGGTTGATTTCATATGTACCTCTTTTTTATAAGATATGCAAAGCAGGCAAAAGCCCGCTTTGCATCCTAATTCTGTCTTATCTAATTAGCGCCAAATGTTGCTGTACGTGCTGTGTCATCTGCAAGGGTTGTGGTTACTGTATAGCTTACATTGCTTGACATGGTCAAAGCTTCAAGTTCATTGAATAGATCTTCAATATAACCCGCTTTGTCGCCACCTTGTATGTAAGATGCTACTTCAACGTCTTGACTGTTGGTTACTACGACACTCTTGTACTGTTGACCATCATATAAAATGGTTGTAAAGTCAACACGTTCTGCAATGGTCGTTAGATCTGCTTGAACTTCTGCTAAGTTGTTATAGTTGTTTTTGGTGATTTCCAGTGCTTCTCTTAAAGCTTCTTTCTTCTCTGCATCTGACCAAACAGTATTACCATTGCCTTCACTATCCGACAAAGTCATGTTTGCATAGAGGGTTCCTGATAAATCTGCTTGATCTGCATATAAGAAGATGGCTAAGGAATCAAGTAGGAAAGCTCCTGAGCCGGCATCTACGTTAGCAATGTAAGCATCATAGGTTGTATCAAATTCATTATAAGATGCGTTTAGTACTTGACGTAATATTTCTGTATAATTTGCATTTGTTGCCGCTGATATGGTGACCACTTTATCTTGAGTACCAATCGACATCTCAAAAGTTAAGGTTGTTGTAGGTGTGGTTGATCCGCCACCGCCACCGCCGCCACCTGATGGAGGGGTTGTTGCTGTGTTGTCGTCTTCGGTCACTGTCTCACCGCCAACTTCTACTTCAACGTCTTTTGATACGGTTGTTTCTGTTGGTGTCATGGTCATGGTGCTACCATTTACATTAACGACTGCTTTGGTAATCGTTCCTGTTCCCGTTACTGTGGTTGAACCGGAAAGCACTAAGTTGCCGACATTACCGGTTGAGCTTATGTTTAGCTCTGAACCTTCAGCGTTTTTCATAATGGTTAAGGTACCTACTGAACCTTCACTTACGACTAGATTCTTTACTGGTGTATTCACGGTTAAGGCTTCAAAGTCACCTTCAAGTGTTAAGGTTTCCCCAGGTCTTACGGTATAGATCTCAACGTTACCAAATCCGTTACCGGTTAAGGATCCGTCTTCTTGAAGTTTACCACCGGAATGCATATCGACTTTGTCCACTTTCGTGTTGCCGATTGCTAATATACGGATTTTTCCGTTGTGTTTGATGACACGAAGTGTGCCTACTTCTGTATTGGTTAAGGTAATCGTGTTCTCACCACCACCAAATGCTACAAGTTCACCTTGAACTTTGACATTATCTAGATCTACTTCACCATCAGCTACACCTTGTGCGATGTATAGGTTGCCTTTGATGGTGGTGTCTTTTAGGATAACGCCTGTTGAGCTGACAACAAGGTTGCCCTCATAAGTCATACCGGTTACTTCTCCCGGTTCTGTGATGAGTTCACCTGCAATATTACTGAGTAAAGTAACGGCTTCTGCTCTTGTTAAGTTGCTCATAGGTGCGAGTTCGTTGTTGCTTCTTCCTTGCATATAGCCTTTTTCTACTAGGACACTCATCTGTGTTGCTGCCCAAGTCGCTACATCTGATGCATCTGTGTAGGTACTATAGGCTGCTGCTTCTGTACCTGTCAGTTGAAAAGCATTGGTAAGTACGATCGCTGCTTCTTGACGGGTAATACGGTCATCGGGTCTAAAACGGTTGTTATGTCCGCTTACAATGCCCGCTGTGGATGCTTTTAGTACAGCATCTTCAAACCAATCGGTTGTTTTAACATCTGAAAATGTAACGTCTGTCTTTTCCTCAAGCTGAAATATATTGTTAATTACGGTTACAAATTCAGCTCTGGTGATTGATGCTTCAGGCATGAATGCACCACTTGGATAACCTTTGATAATGCCCAAGTCCATCCATTTTTCAATGTTAGCATTTGCCCAATGATTCTCATAATCGGAAGCAGCCGCTGTTACCATGGTCATCTGTGATAATACTAGTGCTAGTGTTAGTAATACCGACATTCCTTTTTTCATCTTATTTAACATTTTTTTCTCCTATATATTATATTTTTTTTAATCACATACGTGAATTAAAACTTGTTTGATACCTAACTTGTAGGCATAGGCACTGTATCATTGGCTCACATTCAATCATTTATGCTTTGGCCAACTTATAACGCTCTATAGATTCTATTCTATGTTTGTTCTCATTGTTCACTTCTGTGTTGTTTCTATATGTCGGTACAATCTCTTGAATCATCTCTATAAGGGTCTCATTTTCCGGAGATTTAAGAATCACTAAAAGCTCGTTCAAAGCACTTTTTAGTTCATGATAGTTGATTTCAATAGGCCTTCCAATGTGAATCTTCTCATACTTGGTATTTCTTAGCCCTTCATCATCCATAAGAAGTTCTTCGTATAGCTTCTCCCCCGGTCTTAGACCGGTGATTTTGATCTTTATGTCTTCGTTCAACTTAAGACCGGAGAGTCTTATGAGGTCTACTGCCAGATCATAGATCTTCACCGGCTCACCCATATCAAGGACGAAGATCTCGCCGCCTTTTGCTATACCGCCGGACTGAATGACCAGTTGGGCGGCTTCGGAGATGGTCATGAAGTAGCGTATGATTTCTTTATGCGTGACGGTAATCGGCCCACCTGCTTCAATCTGTTTCTTAAAAAGTGGTATGACAGAGCCGTTGCTGCCAAGAACATTACCAAACCGTACGGCCGTGAATTTTGTTTCACTTTGTTTGGCAAGGCCTTGTATAATCATCTCACAGATTCGTTTGCTGGCACCCATGATATTGGTTGGGTTGACCGCTTTGTCTGTTGAGACCATAACAAACCGTTCTACGCCGAATTCATGGGCGGCTTCGGCTATATTTTTCGTACCAAAAACATTGTTCTTGATGGCTTCTTTGGGTGCCCGTTCCATAAGTGGCACATGTTTGTGAGCGGCTGCGTGGAAGATGACATCCGGTGCATGCTCTTCTACAATGGCGAAGATGTTATCTCGGTCTCTGACCGATGCAATGATAACATCTAGATCCAACCTATCTCCATAGGTTCTAAGTAATTCATTCTGAATGTCATAGGCATTGTTCTCATAGACATCTAGGATAATAAGCTTGGAGGGTAGGAATCTGGCGATCTGTCTGCATAGTTCTGAGCCTATGGAGCCACCACCGCCTGTAACCATGATGATTTTGTCTTCAATGTAATTGGCCACTTCTGTCACATTCAGATTGACGATATCACGTCCCAATAAGTCTTCAATCTCAACATCTCTAATCTTGCTAAGGGATAGTTGCCCATCAATAATTTCTCGAATACTTGGTATGATTCTAACCTTTGCTTCTGATCGACTACATTCTTCTAAGATCTGTTTCATAGCTACTGTGGTCGAAGATGGGAGGGCGATAATAATTTCATCAATATTAAAGCGATGGGCTACACTGTATATGTCGTGATAATTACCAAGAACCTTAATACCACCAATAGACTTATAGAGTTTATGCGCATCATCATCAATAAAGCCAATGACATGCCCGTAAGACACGGAATGATTTATTATCTCACTGGCAATCAGAGTACCTGCTGCATCACTGCCTACGATTAATATATTGTTTTTATGTGCTTGCTGCATAATCGGATACTTGTTTTTGATGCGTCTAAAAAACCGGTAACTGAACCTAATAAAGCCTACGATGGTAATCTCAAAGATAGCACCAATGATATAAATACCAAAATACAACTCAATGCCCATAGAGATCAGGTAGATGGCGCCAAGGACGTTGGCTGTAATACCAGCCATGACGACTTTTAATAGCTCTTCCACGGACGCATAAGACCACAGACTGTTATATAAACCAAAATACTTATATATTAGAATCTTTCCAATAGTAAGGATAACAACCGCTCCGACGTAGGATAGAATAGTCGCCTCCGGCACATTACCTTCCGTATGTAAAAATAAAGCTAATAAAAAAGATACATTGACTGCAATAATATCTGTGACAAGTAACAACATCTGTCTACTTACTTTTTTTAACATGTATTACCCTTCTTCCGCATTGATTCACTTATTGGATTTTCACACTCTGCATCCTACTTAATGCATACTTGATGGTCCACCAGCGCAAAAAAAAGCTCTGGTTGGATTGCCAAACAAAGCTAATACATGATTCTTGTATTTTCAGTATTTGGTAACCCGGCTACCTTGGTCACTACTACCTTAAGGCCCGTGGTTTTGCGTCCCCAATTTTCATTGGGTTTGCCTTTATCAGATAACTTGATATCTTGGTTGTTTGTTGTTTATAGTCCAGTATAATAGCACATAATAATTTTGTCAATAGGACCGTGGTGGTCGGTCGCGTTAATTTAGTGTCGGAAAAGTAAGGATAGAAAAATCCTGATGAGATATTTTGAGTTCTGTAAAAACCATCTTATCATAGTTTTATAATTCATTGTACCTTTTCCATTAATTTTGCATACTTAAAAAGCCAGTCCATTTAGGATTGTGGCTACTAGACTTTAGTATATCTAAATTCGTCGGCTAAAACCCTTCCATGACTACATTGCAAACGACCTTCGTTGATACGTCCATGTATCAAACGAAGGTGGAATACATCCTTGTATTCTGGCGTTTTGCAACATAGTCATTCCAGGAACTTTATCCTCTACACATCTGATTTCACTTTTTCTTATGTCTTTTTACTAAACGTAGATCAAATGATGCCCTTAGTTTCTTTGTAAGACAATACATACCATCTACTAGCCGGGTACTACCTGCGACTGTCTGATGGTTCCAAACGTCTGTATAGGTCTTTTGTTTCCTTTTTATCTCTTTATCTACTTCTATTTTTATCTCATCTTGAATCATGCGGTGCTGTTTTTCTTGCTTGTATTTAATCAAATCACATACTTTACCATCATTGGCTACATAAGCTCTAAGTCTTGCCATCTTAGTTACACCTTTCTTTGACCATCCTAGCGGACGGCTACTTAACCTTGAAGAGAGGAGGTGGCTCACTTGACCTTCTGCACTGCAACCCATCCTTGCATATTCATCATGATTAGGTCTTATTATGGCTTCCCAGTGATTGCTTATGTATACCCTGGTTCTTCTTATCTGTTCTTTTCTATTCTCGCTATCTGAGTACTCAAGGGCTATGTCAAAGACTGTATTGACTGCTTTTTTATCTTCAGATCTTATGCCGTCATAGATTGCCTTTCTTGCATCTGATACTGAATCACCAAGATGACCTATAGCTCTCATAATTGCTTGGTTTAAATGGAATTTATCAAGCACAAAATAACACTTTGCCCCGAGCACATCCATCCCTGATTTTATCCACGATGCGCCATCTCCCATGATGTAGATATGTTCCAAATAGTCTTCATCATAAACCGCATCTATGTACTCAAGCACTTCTTCCCATAAGTCTTCACTCTTTTTGTAAACGCCTGCAAAGTAATGTTTTCCTATTAGTCTATTTCTTTTACTTCCTTGGCTTTCTTTTTCAACATCCTCAAAAATACATGCTAGACGTGGCTCTATTGTGTTGCTTTTATAGCCATTTTCTCCGACGTTTAAATCTCCCTTTTTATTGTTGAATTGTAAGGATACATGGTCTTCATCAGCATTTATATATAGGACTTTGACCTGTCTCTTTTTCTTTACAAAGGGTATTAATGCAGGTATTTCTAAGCTATGAACCTCTTTCATGACCGCTTGTTTACTGATAATATCTTCTGTATGTGTTGCATGTTCACCACTGATTCTATAGCTAGTGTCAACAACATGCTTTATGGCTTCTATAACAACATCTTCACTTTTTCTCATGTTTTTTGTAATACCACATGCTTTATCTGCAAGAAATATGAATTCACCTGTTTCTTTCGACTTAAAATAAGTCCTTTTGTACTTGATCTCACCGCATGTGCTTGTAAATGAATTAGGGACCCTAGCACGTTCAACCACGTAGTGATTGATTCGATATGCTGATTTTCTATACACCTCATCAATGCCTTCTATTGTCTCTGCAATAATCTCTCGTTGCAGCTCCTGTAATGGTTTTCCTAACTCAAGAACAAACTCTCCAATATTCATTTGATCATCATTTATAAAACTTTCTACTACTTTTTCAATCTTTTTGATACCAATCTCCATAAATTGTTGTATACTAATATGCATAAGAAAAACACCTTTCGTTGTATATTTTGGTTTCTCGCAAAACTTATAATATCACAACTTGGTGTTTTTCTTTTATCTTTATTTATCCGACACTATCTTTACGCTAACGTGGTGGTCTCAAACACTAAATAGTGATTGATAAAATTTTAATAAATACATCCCTTACGTTTGACAGCTTAAATGCCTATGTTGTAGGTGACAAATGTGATATTTGTTTTTTACTATTAAATTTGAATGACATCTTCCTCCTCAACCTCTTTTGATTGATAATAATAATAGGTCTGGTATTGTTTGGCACTCTCTACCTTCAGCTTATTGATGACAACACCTAAGATGTTGGCACCGACCTTTGTCATGGACTGAACCGCCCGCTTGGTTAAATCAATGTCCACTGCGCCTGATGCTACCACTAAGATGACCCCGTCAATATACCCGGATAAGATGGTTGCATCTGTTACCGGTGTTACCGGGGGTGTATCTAAGAATATATAGTCATATTCTTCTTTTAAAACAGTAATCAGATTCTTCATGGCATTAGAGTGTAGCAGTTCTGAAGGGTTGGTCGGAATCTTACCTGCTGTTAGTACATCTAGGTTAAGGTCTTCTACCCGTTGGATGTAGTCTACGTAGTTGTGCTCTTTCCTTAGCATATCTGCTAGGCCTTTTTTATTGGAGATCCCAAAGAGTTTATGTACCCTTGGTTTTCTCATGTCACAGTCTATCACCAGTACCCGCTCACCGTTTTGTGTCATGGTTGCGGCGATGTTGGCCAGTGTGGTGGTTTTACCTTCTCCGGGCGTGGTGCTGGTGACCAATATGGTGCGTATGTTCTTGTCTATATTGGCAAATTCTATATTGGTTCTGATGGCTCTATAGGCCTCTGATATGGATGATTTTGGGTGATTATGAACGATTATATCTTTCATGATTTTACCTCATGCTTTGTTTCTAAGTTTTTGAAGTCAACAATGGTGCCAAGGACCGGTAAGCCTAAGTGCTTCTCTATATCCTCTGCTGTCTTAAGGGTACGGTCAAATAAGATGATCAAGAAGATAATTCCGACACCAACCATGCCACCTAAAATACCACCAATAGCAACATTCATAATGAGCTTGACGTTGATGGGTGTGTATATACCAATGGCCTTGTCAATAATCTCTACATTATCCGCTTTGATGATACGCATGACTTCTTTGATAAATACATCTGTTATTGTATTAGCAATTAGCGCCGCTTGTTCGGGGTCTTCATGCTTTACAGATACTTGAAGAATCTCTGTGTTTTTGACCGGTACGGAGGTGATGCGCTCTAGTAATTGACCATAGGTCAAATCCAGCTCCAAGCGGTTGATGACTTGTTCCAGAACAATACGTGACTGAACAATCTCACTGTAGGTTACAACCAACTTCTGGCTCATGTTAATGCTACCTAGATCAAAGCTAGAAGCGATGTCACTTAAGCCTGAGCTCTTAGATCCGTTAACCATAAGTGTGGTTTTGGATTCATACATAGGTGTGATGGCAAACCGTGTATAGGAAAAAGCCATGAGTGCTGCTAGAATGACGCAGGCAATGATGATCCATTTTCTTTTCCATAGGGTCTTGATTAATTCTAATAGGTCGATTTCTTCATATTCTTGCATGATTTTGTTCCTTTACTTATAATTTGCCTGGCAAACTTTTTGGTTGATTTCATATGTACCTCTTTTTTAAAAGATATGCAAAGCAGGCCATAAGCCCGCTTTGCATATATATTATATTACTTGACTAGTTAGCGCCAAATGTTGCTGTACGTACTGTGTCATCTGCAAGGGTTGTGGTTACTGTATAGCTTACATTGCTTGACATGGTCAAAGCTTCAAGTTCATTGAATAGATCTTCAATATAACCCGCTTTGTCGCCACCTTGTATGTAAGATGCTACTTCAGTAGCACCCTTGGTCACAACGACACTCTTGTATTGTTGACCGTCATATAAAATGGTTGTAAAGTCGACACGTTCTGCAATGGTTGTTAGATCTGCTTGAACTTTTGCTAAGTTATTATAGTTATTTTTGGTAATTTCCAGTGCTTCTCTTAAAGCTTCTTTCTTCTCAGCATCTGACCAAATACCATCGCCTGATAATGCCATACCTGCATAGTCGGTACCGGATAAATCTGCTTGATCTGCATATAAGAAGATGGCTAAGGAATCAAGTAGGAAAGCTCCTGAGCCGGCATCTACGTTAGCAATGTAAGCATCATAGGTTGTATCAAATTCATTATAAGATGCGTTTAGTACTTGACGTAATATTTCTGTATAATTTGCATTTGTTGCCGCTGATATGGTGACCACTTTATCTTGAGTACCAATCGACATCTCAAAAGTTAAGGTTGTTGTAGGTGTGGTTGATCCGCCACCGCCACCGCCGCCACCTGATGGAGGGGTTGTTGCTGTGTTGTCGTCTTCGGTCACTGTCTCACCGCCAACTTCTACTTCAACGTCTTTTGATACGGTTGTTTCTGTTGGTGTCATGGTCATGGTGCTACCATTTACATTAACGACTGCTTTGGTAATCGTTCCTGTTCCCGTTACTGTGGTTGAACCGGAAAGCACTAAGTTGCCGACATTACCGGTTGAGCTTATGTTTAGCTCTGAACCTTCAGCGTTTTTCATAATGGTTAAGGTACCTACTGAACCTTCACTTACGACTAGATTCTTTACTGGTGTATTCACGGTTAAGGCTTCAAAGTCACCTTCAAGTGTTAAAGTTTCCCCAGGTCTTACGGTATAGATCTCAACGTTACCAAATCCGTTACCGGTTAAGGATCCGTCTTCTTGAAGTTTACCACCGGAATGCATATCGACTTTGTCCACTTTCGTGTTGCCGATTGCTAATATACGGATTTTTCCGTTGTGTTTGATGACACGAAGTGTGCCTACTTCTGTATTGGTTAAGGTAATCGTGTTCTCACCACCACCAAATGCTACAAGTTCACCTTCTACAATAACATTATCAAGGTCTACTTCACCATCAGCTACACCTTGTGCGATGTATAGGTTGCCTTTGATGGTGGTGTCTTTTAAGATAACGCCAGTTGAGCTGACAACAAGGTTGCCCTCATAAGTCATACCGGTTACTTCTCCCGGTTCTGTGATGAGTTCACCTGCAATATTACTGAGTAAAGTAACGGCTTCTGCTCTTGTTAAGTTGCTCATAGGTGCGAGTTCATTGTTGCTTCTTCCTTGCATATAGCCTTTTTCTACTAGGACACTCATCTGTGTTGCTGCCCAAGTCGCTACATCTGATGCATCTGTGTAGGTGCTATAGGCTGCTGCTTCTGTACCAGTCAGTTGAAAAGCATTGGTAAGTACGATCGCTGCTTCTTGACGGGTGATACGGTCATCGGGTCTAAAACGGTTGTTATGTCCGCTTACAATGCCCGCTGTGGATGCTTTTAGTACAGCATCTTCAAACCAATCGGTTGTTTTAACATCTGAAAATGTAACGTCTGTCTTTTCCTCAAGCTGAAATATATTGTTAATTACGGTTACAAATTCAGCTCTGGTGATCGATGCTTCAGGCTTGAATGCACCACTTGGATAACCTTTGATGATGCCCAAGTCCATCCATTTTTCAATGTTAGCATTTGCCCAATGATTCTCATAATCGGAAGCAGCCGCTGTTACCATGGTCATTTGTGACAATACTAATGCTAGTGTTAGTAATACCGACATTCCTTTTTTCATTTTGTTTAACATATTTCTCTCCAATACTCTTTTTTTTTATTTTTTAATCACATATGACGAAAGTGTCTATATATGTGCATTAAAACTAGGTTTTTATGCTTTGGCCAACGCATAACGTTCTACTGATTCTTTTTTATGTTTATTTTCATTGTTCACTTCCATATTGTTCCTATATGTTGGTACGATCTCTTGGACCATCTCTATGAGGGTATCGTTTTCTGGTGACTTGAGAACGAATAGAAGTTCATTTAGAGCACTTTTCAACGCAGGATAATTAATAGCATTAGGCCTTCCGATATGAATCTTCTCATACTTGGTATTTCTTAGCCCTTCTTCATCCATAAGAAGTTCTTCGTAGAGTTTCTCCCCAGGTCTTAGACCTGTGATTTTGATCTTAATGTCTTCGCCTAGCTTAAGACCGGAGAGTCTTATGAGGTCTACGGCCAGATCATAGATCTTAACCGGCTCACCCATATCAAGGACGAAAATCTCACCACCACTTGCGATGGCTCCGGATTGAATGACCAGCTGAGCCGCTTCCGAAATGGTCATAAAATAGCGTATGATTTCTTTGTGCGTGACGGTAACAGGTCCACCTGCTTCAATCTGTTTCTTAAAAAGTGGTATGACAGAGCCGTTGCTTCCAAGTACATTGCCAAATCGTACTGCTGTGAACTTGGTCTTGCTTTGCTTGGCAAGGCCTTGTACAATCATCTCACAAATTCGCTTACTGGCGCCCATGATGTTGGTAGGGTTAACCGCTTTGTCTGTTGAGACCATAACAAACCGTTCTACGCCGAATTCATGAGCGGCTTCCGCCATATTTTTCGTACCAAAAACATTGTTCTTGATGGCTTCTTTTGGAGCCCGTTCCATAAGTGGCACATGTTTGTGAGCGGCTGCGTGGAAGATGACATCCGGTGCTTGTTCTTCCACAATGGCGAAGATGTTATCTCGGTCTCTGACCGATGCAATGATAACATCTAGGTTCAGGTTATCGCCATATTCTCTATGGAGTTCATTCTGAATGTCGTAGGCATTGTTCTCGTAGATATCTAGGATAATAAGCTTGGAAGGAAGGAATCTGGCAATCTGCCTGCATAGTTCTGAGCCGATGGAGCCACCACCACCTGTGACCATGATGACTTTGTCTTCAATATAATTGGCTACCTCTGTCACATTCAGATTGACAATGTCTCGTCCAAGTAAGTCTTCAATCTCTACATCTCTAATCTTGCTAAGGGATACTTGACCATCAATAATCTCGCGGATATCCGGCACAATCTTAACTCTGGCTTCTGTTCGGTTACATTCCGCAATGATTTGCTTCATGGTAGCTGTGGTTGTAGCCGGTAGGGCAATAATAATCTCATCAATCTTAAAGCGATGGGCTACGCTATAGATGTCATAATAATTCCCAAGCACTTTGACGCCACCTATTGTTTTATAGAGCTTGTGTTCTTCATCATCAATGAAGCCGATGACTTGACCATATGCTATTGAATGGTTCTTAATCTCACTGGCAATTAAGGATCCGGTTGCGCCACTTCCTATAATCAATATTTTCTTAATATACTCTTGCCTAGTAACCGGATACTTGTTCTTGATGCGTCTAAAATATCGATAACTGAAGCGTATAAAACCAACAATGGTGATTTCAAAGATCGCACCGATGAGGTAGACACCAAAATACAACTTGACCCCCATAGAAATAAGGTAGATGGTGCCAAGGGTATTTGCAGTAATGCCTGCCATGACGACTTTTAATAACTCCTCAACCGATGCATAGGCCCATAGACTGTTGTATAAACCAAAATATCTATAGATAAAAAGTTTTCCTGTGGTGAGGATAAGGGCCGCAGCTAAGTATGAGAGCATCGTTGTATTTGGTATGTTGCCTTCGGTATGTAAAAACAAAGCCAGTAAAAATGCCCCATTTACAGCTATGATGTCTGTTACTAATAAAAACATTTGTTTTTTAATCTTTGTTACCATGAATTACACCTTCCTCATTATCCTTTAAATAAACAAAATACAATACTGTGTGCTAATGTAATGCTACATTAATTCAATGAATTTTAGAGTTGCATTAACGCCTTTATTTAATAACGATATAGCAAAAAAACGTATACCTTTATACTTGGCTTAGTTTTCTATTTAATTTTAGGGTGTGGGTAAGGTTTTATGAAATACGTATAAATATGCTACGCTATACTCTCCCTATACCTAACCTTGAGTTGATTGTCACTCGTTGGTTGTCCCTCATGTTAATTAATCTATAAAAGTATAAATCACTAACATATTATTTTGCACTGTGGATGTCAGAAATGATATGTATCAGCATTCTACTGGTACATATGTACTACAAACGTTAAGGTTTAAATGGTAGTTATGCACTATTAAAAGTAATAGTGCATAGTCTTTCATAAGTATATATTTAATAGGCATGTATGTCAAGACAGTTCCGTTGATTTTATCTAACCTTTAGGACAGGTTATGGTTCATACTGTCCTCTTATGTAAAACACCTGGTTAATAATGCCAGTACGATTAAAGAAGCAATCCAAAACCACGATTTATGAATGGGTTTGGATGTATGGATGACTCTACTTGGTTGTTCTATGAGACCGTCTTTTAACATGGTATCCGGGTTCTCTATGAATAAGCGCCCTGCCTCTTCGGTACCATATTTCTTGGCTACATACGTATAGGCCTTGGCAAGGTCCGGTCTATTAGAACTTAGGTTATGTCCGTTACTGGCGACGATGTCCACTAAGCCATGTTTTAGCATCTCTACTGCTCTAAGCTTATCCGGTTTCTGATGGCGGCCTACAATATTGTCGGCACTACACTGAATCAAGATGCCTTGCTCACGGAGCTTCAACAGATCTTCCATATGGTTGGTGAAGCATTTATAGACTTCTGCATGGGCAAGTATCGGTCGATAGCCCAGGAGGATTAATTCATTTAAAGCCTGTTTCAATTCCAAGGAGGTAAAGTCTCTGGAAAACTCAACTAAGATATACCTCGTGTTGTTCATGGTTCTGATGTTGACTTGGTCCAGTTGATTCAGGTCTTGCTTGGACAAATAGATCTCAGCGCCCAGGTAGAGCTCCATTTCCGGATAGGCTTCTTGGATATGGGTACGCAAGGTCTCAAATTCTTTTTCTATGTCTCGCTCTAACTCAACATTGCCTCGAAACTCTGCCGGATGGTTCATGTGTGGGGTTGCAACGATGGTTCTTACCCCTTGGTCATAACTAATCTTCACCATCGCCTGAGCATATTCCAGGGTATCCGGTCCATCATCGATATTCGGGATGAGATGATAATGTATGTCAAACATTGTAATCCTCCTCGGCTAATGAATTATGTCGTACTTTTGTCTGTGGGTATATAGAACTATATATTGACATTTAATAGGGTATAATAACTATATTACCAATATTTTATAGTTCTTTATAATTATATAATTTCTAATTTTGCATGTCAATGCTATCCCTTTGTTTTCTCAAACCCTTTAGGACAAGATACTCGTCAAACACTACATGGCATAGGCTTTCCTAGAGAATATAAAAACACGCCCTTAAACTAAAGGGCGTGTTGGTTTTTAATTCATATGCATTTGTATTTATTTGTTTAGTTTTCTTATGACATCGTATTGCTCGTCATGACTCTCGATGAAACCTTGTACTTTGGTCTCGATACCTGCGTAGTTGTCAAATTCTACAAAAGCTTTTTTGAGCTTACTTATGACTTCCTCGGACATATCTCTTCTTGCTGCAAGAACGTCTTTTGGTATGTCATCCGTCTTAGATATGATGGTCAACTCATTGGTCTTAATACCATTGATGGTTGCTGCTTCAAAAGCTTCATTGAAGGTAGCACCTGCGTCGACTTCGCCTTGCATAACGGCGTTGATGACGTTATCATGGTTACCAAGAAATAGTACTTTACTAAATAGGGTATCCGGATTCATGTTGTTGCTCTTGATACTATCTCTAGCATACAGATAACCGGAAGCACTTTTCTCATCCACATAACCAAAGGCTTTGTTCTTAAGATCATTTAGATTCTTAACACTACCGTCCTTACGGGCGATGATGTAACCGTTGTAGGAGCTTTTGCCGCCTACTTTTGGTGTGACCACCGGCTTAACGCCGGCTACTTCTTTTGCGTTGACATAGGCAAATGGTGAGAACCAACCGATGTCGATGATACCGTTATTAATACTATCGCTTAGAGCGTCATAGTTCTTTACAATGATGGTTCTGGCCTTAAGGCCAACGCTGTTACATACGCGTTCAAGAATCGGTATGTACATCTTCTTGATGGCTTCCGGTGCAATGAAGGGATTAACACCAAATATAATCTCGTTGTCTTTCTTGAAATTAACCGCTTCTTTTTGCAGGTCTTCCGCCATCTCACTGATCTTGTTACAAAAGTCAAGGACTTCGCCGTTCTTCTTGTTCTGGGTCTCAACCATCTCTATGGACTTATAGGTGATGTTATGGGTCTCTTCAACCGCACTTGTTACATCCTCAATGGCTTTTTCAATCTCCATAGTGGTGTTCTTCTGAACAAGGGATACCTTGGTGAGTTCAGTGATGTTGGTTTTGACTTCGTTTAAGATGCCTTCAATCTCATTAATGACTTGTGACGATTCCTTGATGACATTGTCCACATCGTTCATACGATCGCCAATCTGACTCATGGCGTTGTTGGATGTGGTAATCTTAGCTAAGATACCTTTGACCACGCCTTCAATAACTGAGATGGCTTCATCGGTCTGTTCTGCCAGCTTACGAATCTCTGTGGCAACGACGGCAAAGCCTCGTCCGGCTTCACCGGCTCTTGCAGCTTCAATGGCAGCATTGAGTGCAAGTAGATTGGTTTGGCTAGAGATCTTACGAATATAATCCACGATCTCATAAATCTTATTGGAAGAGCTCTGTAGTTCTACATTGTTATCCGTAGCTACCGTGGTTACTTCATTCAAACTGAGCATGAAATCACCGATGCTCTGTATGGTCTTCTTATTCTTCTCAAGCATCTCGATTGAGGTCTGAGAATGTCTTTCAATCTCTAAGGCACTGGTGTTTAAGTTGGTCGATGTACCTACCAGTTCGTTAATACTTGCGTTGATTTCTTCTGAACTTGCCGCGTTTTGTTCACTAAACCCTTCAATCTCATAAGATATCTTGGCCAACTTGTTGAAGGTATTGATGTTGTCTTGAGACAACCACAAAAGTTGTTGTGAGTCAAAGCCTAAGCCTTCTGCAATGTTAAAGAGCTTCTCATCCAAACCTGCTTTTAGACCCTCAGATATCGATTTTGACGGATCACCTTTTTGTACTACGCTCGCTGCTTGTTGCGTTCGTGTCCCATTAAATATCCTATCCGTCCCCACAACTACAAGAATACTTAGTACAACTTTTAATGCTAAATCAATCCAAGTTCCCATGCTTAGAAAGAGTGTTATGCTTTGAACCGCTAGTAACCCAATTGCTGATACCAAATAAAACTTCATTTTCTGATTCATTATGTCACCATCCCATTTTATCATTTTCTTACTACAAGTTAAATTTTTACTTAGCGCGTTAATGCCTTGGTAGATTTTACTTATCTTCCTTTAGGCGCACCTGTACAATTGTATCATTCGTATGATAAAAAGTCTAGGATTACCTATGGTTGTAGCCCTTATGTAATTGGTTAATTAATGAGTTAAGCCCTTGGATGTGCTTTTATATAAACATCCCTTAATTTGAAATCATTCAACTTCGAATAGACCTGAGTCGTCGATATATTAGCATGGCCAAGCATCTCCTGAACGGATCTTAAATCTGCTCCGTTCTCAACTAAATGGCTTGCAAATGAATGTCTTAAAATATGAGGTGTTATTTTCTTTTTGATCCCGGCTTTTTTTGAATAAATCTTGACAATCTTCCAAAACCCTTGGCGGCTCATAGACTCACCAAGACAACTTACAAACAGTGTCTTTTCGTCGGTTTCTTTGATCATTTGGTTGCGTGGTCCGTTCATATACTTGAACAAAGCCAGTTGTGCGGCTTGCCCAATAGGTATAATACGTTCACCTTTAGAGGATGAGCACTTGATGTAGCCCATCGTAATGTTGATGTCGTCTTCACGAAGTCCGATTAGTTCAGTAACTCTAATCCCTGTTGCATAGAGCAATTCAAGCATGGCTTTGTCGCGAATGCCTTTGTCGTCGCTCTCATAAGGTTGGCCCAGCAGTAATTCAATCTCACCAAATGTCAAGACCTCCGGCGCTTTTTTCTCCACTTTTGGTGTAATTAACATCTCAGTGGGGTCTTTGCGGATGAGGTTTCGACGCATAAGGTACTGAAAAAAGGACCTAAGAGATGCCATATTTCTAGAGATGGTTGAGGATGCTCTTCCTCTATCTTCCATGTCTTTGATATAAGCATTCAGTTGGGTGCCTGTTATACCGCTTAACTCTTTGGTGTCGAAATGTCCTTGTACAAACGTAATAAAATGATTGACATCCCTATGGTAGGATTGAATTGTATTGTCCGATGCACCTTTTACTTGTTCCAGGTACTCGAGGAATTCCTTCACACTCAGATTCATGACTACGCCCTTCAAACTATAAGATGGTCTAATTATACCAAAGTCAGAGAAAAAAGTCGACTATTACCAAAATCTTTTTCATTTCACGTTTTATTTTGGTAAAAATCACAAAACTAAGTTTCACCTGACCATCTCTTTAATATAGATTACGTTGGTGCTTTCGTAACTATATTCTTAACATGGTCGTTCAACTATATAGTTTTGTTATTCAACAAGAAGAAGAAACCATAGGTCTCTTCTTCTTGGGCCGCCTCATTCTCATCTTCTCTAATAAGGCCCTTATGCTCTTTCCAAACTGACTTTGTAAGTCATTATGGCTGATATTGTTTTGTTGTCGGTCAAACGGCCATCAAGGACCATGTCGACCAGTTCATCTAATGTATAGCGTTCGATGGTGACGAATTCATCATCATCTAGGTTCTGTTTGCTTACGATCAGGTTCTTGGCCACAAAGATGTGGATGATCTCATCACAGATGCCGATGCTGGAGTAGAACTTGTACAAAAAGGTAACATCCTCTGAGGTGTAACCGATCTCTTCTTCCAGTTCTCTTTTGGCACATACCAGAGGATCTTCATCGGGTGCATCAAATACCCCGGCTGGAATCTCTAAGACATAGTCGTCACTGGCGTTTCTGTACTGCCTTACCATCACAATCTTGCCTTCATCATCGATGGGTATTACCGCTGAAGCACCGGGATGCATGATCAACTCCCACTCCACTTCCTTACCTGTAGGTGTTACCAGGCGGTCATGAAAAAGATGGACACGCTTACCCTTGTGAATCTCGGTACGCTTAATGCGTCTGAACTTGTTTTCCATAGGTCCTCCTTATTTGAAACTTTTGGTCTTGTCATAACAAGCCACCATGGCTTCTATGATGCTGCTCTTGAAGCCGTTTTTCTCAAGGACTCTCACCGCTTCAATGGTGGTGCCCCCCGGTGAACATACTGCGTCTTTGAGTGCGGCCGGATGGGTCTTGGTCTCAAGTACCATCTTAGCAGCTCCTAGCATAGATTGAGCGGCTAACTCATAACTGATCTGTCTTGGCAATCCGATGAGGACACCGGCATCTGCCATGGCTTCAATCATCATAAAACCGTAGGCCGGTGAACTACCCGATATGGGTACAACCATATCCAGTTGATGCTCCGTAAGCTCAATACCTCGGCCAAAAGAAGTGAAGAAATCCCGTATAAAATCCATTTCCTCTTGTGTATAAGCATCATGGGAAAAACAATACCCACTCATGCCTTCCAGAACAAGGGCCGGTGTGTTTGGCATACAGCGTACCACTCTGGTTTTTTCGCCTAGGGCGTGTTTGATATGTTCAATGGTGATGCCCGGTGCGATGGATAAGATGATCTGACTTGGCTTGACATGACTGCGTATGTCTTCCATGACATCTTTTAAGTACTGAGGCTTAACCGCCAGTACAATAATATCAACAGACTTCGTCAGGCTAATATTAGTTGCTTCGTAGGTTATGCCTGTTTCTTCTTTGATCTGTTCCATCATGGCCTTGTTGATGTCTGTATAGGTCAGGTTGGTCTTGTCCAGTTTGGTGGATGCGCCTTTTAACATGGCCGATCCCATATTTCCAATGCCGATGAATCCAATCTTCATAGTACCTGCCTCCTTGTTCTATGGGCTTAAACGGAGAGTTCCGCTTTTTTTCCTAATATGGCTTTGTTCGCTTCAAGTATAGGCTCTACATAGCCGGTTATGAAGTCAACCACTTGCTCAGGTGCGCGACCGACAAAGTTCTCCGGTTCTAAGATGGCGTAGATCTCTTCTTCTGTCATCTTGAACTGAGAATCTGCCAATATCCGTTCTATGAGATCATTGGGCTTACCTTCCATCTTCACTTGCTTACCGGCTTCCATAGAATGGGTCCGAATGAGCTCATGGAGTTCTTGCCTGTCGCCCCCTCTTTTGACCCCTTCCATCATGATGATCTCTGTGGCCATAAAAGGCAGTTCGCTCATGACACGGTTACGTATAACCTTAGGATATACCACAAGGCCGTCAACCACGTTCATGAAGATCTCAAGTATAGCGTCAACGGCAAGAAAGGCTTCCGGTATGGCCAAACGCTTGTTGGCACTGTCATCTAAAGTACGCTCAAACCACTGGGTTGAAGCGGTGATGGCCGGATTAAGGGCGTTACATATTACATGTCTTGCTAAAGAAGAGATGCGCTCTGTACGCATAGGGTTACGCTTATAGGCCATAGCGGAAGATCCAATCTGACTTTTCTCAAAAGGCTCTTCCATTTCTTTTAGATTCTGCAACAGGCGCATGTCGTTGCTGAACTTATAGGCGGACTGTGCGATTCCGCTTAAGACATTCAGGAACTGCGAATCTAACTTCCTAGGGTATGTCTGTCCTGTAACCGGATAGGAGGAAGTGTAACCTACTTTCTTAGCGATGATTTCATCTAATTTTTTGACTTTCTCATGATCGTTCTCAAAAAGACTGAGGTAAGTTGCTTGGGTGCCTGTGGTGCCTTTAGCGCCTCTTAGGAGTCTTTTGGAGAGCTGATGGTTCATATCTTCAAGGTCAAGCAAAAGGTCTTCTAACCATAGACAGGCGCGCTTACCAACGGTGGTGAGTTGAGCCGGTTGAAAATGGGTAAAACCCAAAGTCGGCATATCTTTGTAAGTCATGGCAAAGGTCCCTAATTTGTCAATGACATTAATCAGCTTGTCTCTTAGTAAGGAGAGGGCTTCATTCATGATGATGATGTCTGTGTTATCACCAACATAACAGCTGGTAGCACCCAAGTGAATGATTGGCTTGGCTTTTTTGGCTTGTTCACCGTAAGCATATACATGGGCCATGACATCATGACGGACTTCTTTTTCCCTCGCTATAGCAACATCATAATTAATATCCTCTGCAAAAGCCTTGAGTTCTTCTATCTGTTCATCGGTTATGTCCAGTCCCAGTTCCTTCTCAGCTTCTGCCAAAGCAATCCATAGCTTACGCCAGGTCTTGAACTTCTTGTCCGGCGAGAAAAGGTAGAGCATCTCCGGGCTGGCGTATCTAGATCCTAGTGGGGTTTCATATGTAGTGTTCATATTGGTATCCTTTCAGCTTGATGATGGGTTAAGGTCTTACTTATTCTTAATGATTATCTTAGAATAGTATAGCACATAATCGGGTTTTTGTGGTTAAGGTAATGTGGAAATAGACTAAGAAAAATCCTTCTTAGTCTATCCTTCTTAGTCTATCACGCCTATATCGCTTAAATATTATTGAGCCATTTCTTCTTGGTGATCAAGTCGCTCGATGTATTTATGAATGGATACCAACTCGATGCAAACACATAAGATCTCAATGGCTTTTTCAAGTTCATCCATAGGCGGAAAAGTAGGTGCAATACGAATGTTACGGTCAAACGGATCCTTACCATAAGGATAGGTCGCTCCGGCCGGTGTCAGCTTGAGGCCAACGGATTCTGCCATCTCTACCACTTCCTTGGCGCATCCGTCCATTACGTCTAGATTGATGAAATAACCACCTCTTGGTACACTCCAGGTTGCAATCTGACGGTCTGTTAGCTTCTCATCTAGAATCTTAAGGACCAGATCAAACTTAGGCTTAATAATCTGAGCGTGTTTTTTCATATGGTTCTTGACGCCTTGAAGGTCTTTTAAAAAAGCTGAATGCCTGTATTGGTTAATCTTATCGGATCCTATGGTCTGAACACCCATGATGCCCAGTATAAAGTCGATGTTGTTCTTACTGGCTGCCATGGCTGCAACAGAGGCACCGGCAAAGGTCACTTTGGACATGGAGGTGAAAAGATAAGGACGGTCCTGTGTACCTGCTGCTTTACAAGCTTCCATGATATTCATAAGGGGCTCTGTATCGTTATATAGTTCATGAACCACATAAGCGTTGTCCCAGATGATTCTAAAATCCGTCGCAGCTGTCTTCATCTTCGCCAAACGCTCCACAACACGGTCCGAATAGGTAATGCCTGTTGGATTAGAGAACTTAGGTACACACCAGATGCCTTTGATGGTAGGGTCGTTTGCTACTAGGGCTTCTACCTGATCCATATCCGGTCCTTCGTCTGTCATATCTATGTTGATCATCTCCATACCGAATTTTTGGCATATGGCAAAATGTCTGTCATAGCCCGGTACAGGGCATAGGAATTTGAGGTCTTTTATGTGACACCATGGTGTTTCTTCTTCGGATGTACCAAAGAGCATGACTTTTGCCAGGGTGCTGTACATCATATTCAAGCTAGAATTGCCACCAATGATGATCTCTGAGGGATCTACTTCCAATAATTCTGCAAAAAGTTGCTTTGTCTGTGGTATACCGTCTAAGGTACCATAGTTTCTGAAATCGTCGTTCGGGTTCTTTTCAAGGGGTATCTTAATATCTAACAAGGCGTTAGAGAGATCCAACTGATCGGAACAAGGTTTGCCACGGGCCATATTCAGATCGTGGTTTTCGCTCTCGTATCTTTTCAACTGCTGTTCCAGCTCAAGACGTAGCGCATCTAAGGATTCTTTTGAAAATTGAGAGTAGTATGCCATAAGCCCTCCTAAAAATTACATAGGTATAAGGTTAAAGCGTCAAAACATTGTTAAGACCATTTAACCTTAAAGCCGTTTGTTAGAAACAGCTTATATATAGAATAGCATGTTTTGCAGGATTTGAAAAGTGTTTTTTCATTTATCAGGCTATTATTCCTATATATCTGGTTTATTTTTTGGTTTATTGCAGGAAAGTCTTTTTATAGATTCAAATGTCTTGTTTGTTTATGCGTATAATTGGTATTTAAAAAGGCGTTATCTATAATAGATAACGCCTTAACATTATTTAGCGTATTCAATGGATCTGGTTTCCCTGATTACGTTGACCTTAATCTGGCCTGGGTATTCAAGTTCTTCCTCGATCTTTTTAGCAACTTCCCTAGCGAGTAACACCGTTTCTAAATCTGTTGTTTGGTCCGGTATTACCATTATTCGAATCTCTCTACCTGCCTGTATAGCAAACGATTTTTCTACACCTTTAAATTCATCAGCAATTTCTTCTAGTTTTTGTAGTCTTTGGATGTATGTATGTAATGTCTCTCTCCTAGCTCCCGGTCTTGCAGCGGATATTGTGTCTGCCGCTTGTACGAGAACAGATATGAGGTTCGTTGGTTCTACATCACCGTGATGTGATTCCACAGCATTGATGACAACTTCCGATTCCTTGTATTTTCTACACAAATCTGCTCCGATGGATATATGAGAGCCTTCCATTTCATGATCCACAGCTTTACCGATGTCGTGCAATAAACCTGCACGTTTTGCGAGACGGATATCAAGTCCAATCTCACCGGCTAGTAAACCACATAAGTGGGATACTTCTATAGCATGCTTCAATACATTTTGTCCATAACTTGTACGGAATTTCATTTTACCAAGAAGTCTAACAAGTTCCGGATGAACTCCGTGAACCCCTGTCTCAAATGTAGCGTTTTCGCCTTCTTCAAGTATGATTTGTTCCACTTCACGTTTCGCTTTCTCTACCATTTCCTCAATTCTTGCAGGATGGATACGTCCATCCACTATGAGTTTTTCAAGGGCTATACGTGCAATTTCTCTTCTGATTGGATCAAAGCCTGACAATATGACAGCCTCTGGTGTATCATCAATGATTAAGTCGATACCCGTAAGTGTTTCTAGTGTACGGATGTTACGTCCTTCACGACCAATAATACGTCCTTTCATCTCATCATTAGGAAGATGAACTACTGATACAGTCGTTTCTGCAACATGGTCAGCTGCACATTTTTGTACCGCTGTTGCAAGAATCTTTCTTGCGTTCTTTGTTGCGTCTTCTTTTGCTTTTGCTTCTAATTCCTTAACAATAATTGCTGTTTCATGTTGTACTTCTTCTTTAACTGATTTTAAAAGGTATTCTTTTGCTTGTTCGGTAGTTAATCCAGAGATTTTCTCTAATTCTGATAGGTGTTGCTGTTTTAGTTGTTCTACTTCATCTCTTAGTATGTTGAGGTTTTCGTCTTTTGCGGCTAATTGAGCTTCTTTTTTCTCGAATGACTCTGCCTTTTTGTCGATCGCTTCTTCTTTTTGCTGAATGCGACGTTCCAATCGGGTTAACTCATTGCGGCGCTCCTTAACTTCTTTATCAAGATCATTCTTAATCTTAAACACTTCATCTTTAAGATCTAAACGTGCTTCTCTTTTGATTGCTTCGCCTTCCTTAATCGCATCATCTACGATTTTTCGGGCTTTTTGTTCAGCAGAACCAAATTGAGCTTCGGCAACGTTCTTTCTATACATGACACCAAGATAAAAAGCAAGTGTACCTACGACTACGGCCACTCCAACAGGTATGAGTATGTTTAGTAATTCCAACTATAACACCTCCTCTGTATTCACTTTTCATTGTACGAAATTGTAAGCTTACAATATTTACAATTGTAAAAAATTACAACAAGTAAATTCTATACTTTTTTAAGCATTATGTCAAGTTATATGATAGCTTTTCAAAAGAAAACAATTATAGTTATAGGGTCAAAACTAAGTTTTGATACCTTAACCCACTTATTATTTCTAACTAATTTTCTTCTTTGGTCCTAAGATATGTCATAATAACCGTTTTTATGACCTCGTAATCAAAGCCTTTGTAAGCAAGAAAACGGGCCATCTTGTTATAATCTTCTCTCGTTACGACTCTGCTGTTGTATTTCTTCTCTAAGAGCTTTGCGGCGGTTTCATACTCGGTATCTTGATGGTCCACAGATTCGAAAAAGCTCTTAATAATGTCTCTAGGAATGCCTTTTTCTCCAAGCTTCATCTCAATCATACGCCGACTTTTCGTCGTCTTCTGATACCTGTAGTATTTTTCTGTATAGTTTTCATCGTTTAAAAAACCAAGTTCTATAAAATAATTCAAGATGTCTTCGATGATGAGACTGGGATAGTCTTCTTTTACCAGCTTTTTCCTAATCTCTTCGATGACATAATCCTTTTTCCCCAAGAGATGATAGACTCTTTTCTTGCCTCGAATGGTCATGGCTTTTCTTGCTAGCGCCCATGTCTCTTCTTCTATTTCTTCATCTTGAACCATCTTGAAGGCTTTAAGTTCTTTGTAGTATAAGATGACATAGTCACCGTTCTCTAATAGGATCTTGTTTTTTCCTTTTTCCAGTTTTCGAATCTCTTGGATGCGCATCCCTAAGCTTCACCCCTTCTTCTTCTATATAGTTTTGGCACCTTAACCATACTTTTTAAAAGGCGACCTGAAGTTATCAAGGCCGCCTTTGTTATGTGGCTTATACCACTTGTATTATTTGGTTTTTTTGTATTATTTGTCTTTTTTGTCTGTTTCTTTTTTGTCGGTTTCTTTTTTATCGGCTACCTTTTTCTCTGCAGCTTTTTTCTCTGCATTTTCTTTTTCTAGGGCGATTTCAATCTCTTCTTTAGTTAATCCAAATCCATAATGGCTACGAATCTGCTTATCTATTCTGTTGCAGACTTCCGGATTCTCTTTGAGATAGATCTTAGAATTCTCACGGCCTTGTCCTAGACGGATGTCACCATAGGAAAACCAAGCCCCACTCTTTTGTACAAAATCCAGATCCACACCTAAGTCCAGTAAATCGCCTTCTCTTGATATACCTTCGCCGAACATGATGTCAAATTCTGCTTGTTTGAAAGGTGGTGCAATCTTATTCTTAGCAACTTTGACACGAACACGGTTACCTACCATGTTAACGCCTTGCTTCAAGGTCTCTATACGCCTGATATCTAATCGAACCGAAGCATAGAACTTAAGGGCACGACCACCGGTGGTTGTCTCCGGACTACCGAACATAACCCCAATCTTCTCTCTTAACTGGTTGATGAATATCACGATACAGTTAGACTTAGAAACAATCCCTGCAATCTTTCTAAGGGCTTGAGACATGAGTCTTGCTTGAAGTCCAACATGAGAATCACCCATCTCGCCTTCAATCTCGGCTCTTGGTACTAAGGCTGCAACTGAGTCAATAACAATGATGTCAATGGCGCCTGATCTGACCATGGTCTCAGCAATCTCAAGGGCTTGTTCACCATTGTCCGGTTGAGATATGTATAAATTATCGATATCTACACCAATCTTCTTGGCATAACTTGGGTCAAGGGCATGCTCTGCGTCAACGAATCCGGCTACGCCGCCAGCTTTTTGAACCTCTGCTAACATATGTAGAGCGAGGGTTGTCTTACCACTGGATTCTGGGCCATAAAGTTCAATGATACGACCTCTTGGAACCCCACCGGCACCTAAGGCAATGTCTAAACTAAGTGCGCCTGAAGGAACGGTCTTGACATTCATATGTTCATTGCTCTCACCAAGCTTCATGATGGAGCCTTTACCGTACTGCTTTTCAATCTGTGTAATAGCCGCTTCCAGGGCTTTTGTCTTTTCGTTTGTCATAAGAAATACCTAGGTCAACCCACTAGGTTCCCCCTTCCATATTGTATCGAACATGTGTTCTTTTGTTTATTATAGTACATATGTTCCCCTGCGTCAACCTTTTTAATATAAAACTTCCTACAAATACCGTTTGCTATATTTCTCTTAACAAACTGTATAAGGTTGTTAGGGCGTACTGAACACTATAATCTCGAATCTTCTTCCGATTGCCGTTAAAATAGAAGGTGTTTGCAGAGCTCTTGCCATTAATGGTAAATCCTATACATACCATACCTACGGGTTTTTCCGGTGTGCCGCCATCCGGGCCTGCTATGCCGGTGATACCGACACCAATGGAGGCATCCGATACTTTTGCGACACCTTCTGCCATAGCGATGGCGACGGCTTCACTCACTGCGCCTTCTTTTACCATGAGGGCATGTGGCACTTTTAACCATGTTTCTTTCGAGCCATTGGAGTAGGTCACGAACCCGTTTCTATATACTTTAGATACACCGGGGACATTAATAATCCGGCTGCTGAGCAAGCCACCGGTACAAGACTCGGCAATGGCAATCGTCTGGTTTTTCTCTTTAATCATTTGTACCACGACTTCTTCAAGACTCTTGTCCTCATAACTGTAACAATAAGGTTCTAAAAAAGGCATCAGGAGAGCCGTTGTTTCTTCAATCTGCTTCTTGCCTTCTTCTTTCGTACCTGTAATGGCTGTGACCCTAATGTTAACAGATCCTAGCTTAGCATAGGGGGCTATTCTTGGATTGTCGGAAATATCCATAATATGACCAATCATCTCGGCAAGATCACTCTCACCAATACCGGAGAGTTGGAATATTCTGGAGGTAATGACGTTCGCACTTAAGGTCTCTAGTATAGGCGCAACTTCCTTCTCAAACATAGGCATCAGTTCTTTTGGTGGTCCCGGTAATAAGATGTAATGGGTTTCTCCATCTTTTATATAGATGCCCGGTGCTGTGCCGTTCTCGTTCCTTAGCATACGTCCGCCGGAGGGTCTGTATGCTTGTTTTCTATTGGTTTCTGCCATGGTTCTTTTGCGCTGCTCGAAGAAAAGACGCATGTCTTCAAGTGCCGCTTCATCTAACACCATGGTCATATCTAAGGCTTTGGCTACTGTTTCTTTTGTCATGTCATCATAAGTCGGACCCAGACCACCTGTAAAAACAATCACATCCGATCTTCTTCTCGCTGTTTCTATGGCTTCTAGCAATCTTTCTTCGTGATCGCCGACCACCACTTGATAGGCCACTTCTATGCCTAGATTGGTCATACTTTTGCTTAGGTACCTGGTATTGGTGTTTAAGGTGTCTCCAATTAAAATTTCATTGCCGACACAGATGATTTCTCCAATCATATCTATACCTCGCTTATAGGATCTCTAACCTGTTTACATTGAGCCTTTAAATACATCCAGATTCTTGAGTACATAGTCTGTTCCTGATATAACGGTAAATATGGTGGATGCCGCTATCAGTACCCACTCAACAGAATCCATAAAAACAAATGGGAGTTCAAGTAGTACCACGATGATCATCACCATGGTTGTTGCTGTCTTAAGCTTACCCCACCAACTGGCCGCAAGGACGATACCTTTGGCTGCCGCTACCAGCCTAAGACCACTGATGACGAATTCACGGCTGATGATGATGATGATAATCCAGGCTGCTATTTGACCGACTTCCACCATATAGATGAGAGCCGCTGTTACCAATAGTTTATCTGCCAAAGGATCCATGAACTTACCAAAATCCGTAATCAAATTCCTAGATCTTGCAATATGACCGTCAAGAAGATCTGTTAATGAGGCAATCACAAAGACGAATACAGCTACGTAGCGTATGATGGGATCCTCGGATACATAAAGTAGTATTAAGAAGACAGGAATTAATAAGATGCGCAGTATGGTTAATCTATTGGCTAAATTCATCATAAACCTCCCCGATTAAATCGTATTCATTAAAATCTGTTACCTGAACCTGTACAAATTCTCCTGCTAATAATTCAAATGGTGATGTTATAAATATGGCACCGTCGACACCGGGTGCATCCTTATACGTTCTTCCCATATAGACTTCTTCCTCCGGCATATAGCCTTCTACCATACATGAGATGATTTTACCGACCATGGCTTCGTTTTTATCCATGGATATCTGTTGCTGCCTGGCCATCAGTTCGTCTCTTCTTACGGCCATAAGCTCCGGCGCCACATGCCCCGGCATCTCGGCTGCTTTGGTCCCTTCTTCTATGGAATAGGTAAAAACCCCTACCCGATCAAGACGCTGTTCTTGCAAAAAGGACTGTAAGACTTCATAGTCTTCATCTGTTTCCCCTGGGAAACCTACGATGAATGTGGACCGTATGGTGATGTCCGGCATGGCTGTTCTTAACTTATTTATGACCTCTATGATGGAGGCTCTATTGCTGTGTCTGGCCATTCTGTTTAGAATAGGATCACTAACATGCTGAATAGGTATGTCAATATAGTTACAGATCTTCTCTTCTGTTGCCATCAACTCAATAAGTTCATCGGTAATGTCTTCCGGGTAACAGTAGAGCAGACGAATCCAGGTGATGCCCTCAACTTTAACCAGTTCTCTTAGGAGTCTTGGTAAAGCTTTTTCCTGATACAAGTCTACGCCGTACTTGGTCACGTCTTGGGCGACGATGATGAGCTCTGATTTGCCTTGGGATGCCAGATACTGCGCTTCTTCTACCAGACTCTCGATGCTTCGGCTTCTGATCTTGCCTCTTAGGCTGGGGATGATGCAATAGGTACAGTGGTTGTTACAGCCTTCGGATATCTTTAAATAGGCATAGTGGGCTGTTTGATCGCCAACACGCTTAATATAAGGTTCACAAGCATAGTTAATGTCTTTGAAGCTGATATAAGGCTCTTCTCTTAAAATGATGTGGTCAAGGGCGTCTACAATCTCGTCATAGTTGGACGTACCAAGGGCACCGTCCAGTTCCGGAATCTCTTGTACAATCTCTTCACGGTAACGCTGTGTCAGACAACCAACGGCGACTAGGCCTTTGAGATGACCTTCTGTTTTGTACTGTGCCATCTCTAATATGGTGCGAACGCTTTCTTCCTTAGCATCATGAATGAAGCTACAGGTATTTACGATGATGACATCCGCTTCGCTTTCTTCGTTGATCAGTTCATAACCGGCATCTACAATGTGACCTAACATCACCTCTGTATCCACCAGGTTTTTATCGCATCCTAGGGATACAAAAAAGATTTTTCCTTTTGACATAGTGCCTCCTATTTTTTTTCATATGCTTTTACGCAATTGCTCATGAGCATGGCGATGGTCATGGGGCCGACACCTTTTGGAACCGGTGTTATGGCACCTGCCACCTCCACACAGTCTTCAAAGTCCACGTCGCCGCATAGCTTACCGTTCTCATCTCTATTGATACCTACATCGATAACCACAGCACCTTCTTTGACAAATTCTTTGGTAACGAATTTGGCTCTGCCGATGGCAACGATGAGTATGTCTGCCTGTTTACAAACCTGGGACAGGTTTTTGGTTCTTGAATGGGTCACCGTGACGGTGGCATGTTCTCTAAGCATGAGCATGGCAATGGGCTTGCCGACAATGTTGCTACGACCGATGATGACACAGTTTTTCCCAGACATCTCAATCTGACTGCGCTTCATGAGCTCAATGATGCCGGCCGGTGTACAGGATACGAACCCATCATGGCCGATGCTTAAGTTCCCGACATTGATGGGATGAAAACCATCCACATCTTTTCTGGGATCGATGGTCATGATCACCAAGTCATCATCAATATGGGCAGGTAATGGCAGTTGTACCAATATGCCATGAACATCATCTCGTTCGTTCAGTTCATGAACGAGTGCTAAGACTTCCTCTTGGGTCGTGGCTTCAGGCAGTTCATATGATAATGAACGAATGCCCACATACTCACAAGCCAGCTTCTTGTTTCTCACATAGACCTTAGAGGCTTGGTCTTCCCCGACCAAAACAACAGCCAAGGTCGGCTGTCCTTTGGCCGAGACCAGATGCTCTACTTTATCTTTTAATTCGTTTTTAATATCTTCTGCAATCTGTTTTCCATTAATTATCTCTGCTGACATAATCCCTCCTAAAACAATCCGGAAATGTTGCCGTCATCATCAATATCGATGCTCTGCGCTGATGGTACCTTAGGTAGTCCGGGCATGGTCATAACATCACCGGTTAAGGCTACGATAAACTCTGCGCCGGCCGATACATTCAAGTCTCTTACAGTAATGCTAAAGCCTGAAGGGCGTCCTAATTTGGTCGGGTCATCGGACAGTGAATACTGGGTTTTTGCTATACAAATCGGCAACTTGTCCAGTTGTAGACCTTCTATTTTCTTCATCATCTTCATGGCTTTGGCAGAATATAATACTCTGTCTGCGCCATAAATCTTGGTGGCGATGGTGTTGATTTTTACTTTGATTGAATCGTTCACATCATATAAAGTTTTAAAGTCAGATGGTCTGTTTTTCAGAGTATCAAGAACCGCATTGGCCAGTTCCACGCCACCTTCGCCGCCTTTTTCCCATACATTTGAGATGGCAAAAGCACAACCCATAGCTTCACAGGTTTCTTTGACATAGGCCACTTCCGCTTCCGTATCGGTAACAAAATGGTTCAATGTAACAATCACCGGTACATGATAGTGGAACAGGTTCTCTATATGTTTTTCTAAGTTCACAAAGCCTTTTTTAAGGGCATCTAGATCTTCTGTTGCCAGTTCTTTTACATTTCTGCCACCATTGTATTTTAGGGCTCTTATGGTCGCTACCAATACAATCGCATTTGGATTTAACCCTGCTTTTTGACATTTGATATCTAGGAACTTCTCTGCCCCAAGGTCAGCACCAAAGCCGGCTTCTGTCACAACAATATCGGCTAGTTTTAGGCCGTACTTGGTGGCTCTGACTGAGTTACAGCCATGAGCAATATTGGCAAAAGGTCCACCATGTAAGATGGCAGGGGTGTTTTCAAGGGTCTGAACCAGATTAGGGTTGATGGCTTCTTTAAGTAAGGCTGCCATAGCACCTTCAGCTTTTAGATCATGAGCGGTAATCGGATCACCTTTTCTAGTATAGGCTACAATGATCTGTCCCAGTCTTTTCTTCAAGTCCTTCAAGTCGTTAGAGAGGCATAGTATGGCCATGACTTCCGAAGCAACGGAGATCATAAACCCGTCTTCTCTTGGTACACCTTGCATGCTACCGCCAAGACCTACAATGATGTTTCTAAGGGCACGGTCATTCATATCCACGACGCGCTTCCATACGATATGTCTGGTATCGATGTTGAGCTCATTGCCTTGTTGCAAATGGTTATCAAGCATAGCTGACAATAGGTTGTGGGCGATGCTGACGGCATGGATATCCCCTGTAAAGTGAAGGTTGATGTCTTCCATAGGAATGACCTGGGCATAACCACCACCTGCTGCACCACCTTTGATACCCATACAGGGACCAAGTGAGGGTTCACGTAGGGCAATGATGGCTTTTTCGCCAAGTAGACCCAGTGCTTGTCCTAGACCAACGGTTGTGGTGGTCTTGCCTTCACCTGCAGGTGTCGGGTTGATGGCGGTTACAAGGACCAACTTGCCGTCTTCCTTGTCCTTAATCTCTTGCCATAAGCTGGCTGATAACTTGGCTTTGTGCTTGCCGTAATAATCCAAATGGTCTTCATGAATGCCGATGGCTTCCGCTACATTCTTAATGGGTAGTATCTTTGCCTCGTTCGCTATTTGTATGTCTGACTTCATGGTTACCTCCTATTATTTATATGTTATGTCCACTGTCTCAAGGGTACCTAGACTTGTTCTTCGGCACTTAGAGGTGCTTCTGTCGTAGGTTCTTCTTGTTGATCTGTGGTGCCTTGTTCACTTTCATCTTTCATTCTTGCATAGGCTTCCTTTGTCATGAGGACCGTTCTTGGTTTAGAGCCTTCTTCATCCCCGACGAATCCGGCTTCATGGAGTTGGTCTACGATACGGGCTGCCCTGTTGTAGCCAACTCTGAATCTTCTCTGAATCATTGAAGCAGAGGCTTTTTGTTTATCGATGACCAGTTCAAGTGCCTCATTAAAGTAAGCATCATAGTCGTCGCCGTCTGCAGCACTGTTTGTTTGTTCATTGGTCTTGGCCAGTTGATTCATGATTTTTTCATTATACACAACTTTGGCTTGGTCTTTTAAGAATGTTACCACATTCTCCACTTCTTTTTCAGAAATAAATGCACCCTGTACACGTACCGGCTTTTGAAGGCCTACCGGGTAATAGAGCATATCTCCTTTTCCAAGTAGCTTCTCTGCACCGTTGCTATCTATAATGGTTCTGGAGTCAATCCCTGAGGAAACATTGAAAGCGATTCGACTGGGTATGTTGGCTTTGATGAGACCGGTTATAACGTCTACGGAAGGTCTTTGTGTTGCTATAATCAGATGCAATCCGGCTGCTCTGGCCATCTGTGCTAATCGACAAATGGCGTCTTCCACATCGTTAGGCGCTACCATCATAAGGTCGGCAAGCTCATCTACGATGATGACAATCTGAGGTAACTTCTTACCTTCGTTGTTCTCTACCACGGCTTTATTATAGCCACCTAGATCTCTCACATTGGCTGCTGCAAAAAGTTTATAACGATCGGCCATTTCTTGAACCGCCCAGTTCAGAGCACCTGCTGCTTTTTTGGGATCTGTGACTACAGGGATTAAGAGATGAGGAATACCGTTGTAGGCACTTAGTTCCACCACTTTGGGGTCGATCATCAACATCTTGACTTCATCCGGATTGGCTCTATAGAGAATACTTGTAATGAGGGTATTGACACATACGGATTTACCCGACCCTGTTGCACCTGCTATCAGTAAGTGAGGCATTCTGGCTATGTCTGCAATCATAACTTGTCCACTGATGTCTTTTCCCAGTGCAAAACAGATTTTGGAGGGGAATTTCCTAAACTCAGTGGTATCAATCACTTCTCTTAAGGTGACGGCTTGGGTAATATCATTGGGCACTTCAATACCCACGGCGGATTTGCCGGGAATCGGCGCTTCAATTCGAATACCGCTTGCTGCTAGGTTCAGAGCTATGTCATCTTGTAAGTTTACAATCTTGCTGACTTTTACACCTTGATCCGGTTGTAACTCGTATCTTGTAACCGTCGGACCTACGGTGACGTTTAATAGCTTGGTACCCACACCAAAGCTTTCTAAAGTCTGGACCAGTTTTTCCGCTTTTTTATTATTGGCTTCTTCGGAATAATGCTTGCCCTGATTCAGATTGATTTTCATGAGTTCTATAGGTGGTAGCTTATAGATCGGTCGCGCCGAGACGTTCTCTATTTCTGTCTGAATGGCTTCTACAGGTACGGGTTTCTCTTTTATCGGTTGTACCTCTTTAATCGGTTGTGTTCCTGTCTGATCTGCCATCATACGTTCTCTGGCCAATTCTTTTTCTTCTTGTTGGATGATCTGCTCAAATGGATCTTTTTTGTTGCCTTGGTAGACTTTTTTCTTAAGGGCTTCTTCACCGATAAGAATATCATCTCCTTCTGCCGTAACTTTACCGTCACCCATTAAAGTGGCTGCGGTCAACATATCTTTTTGCTTGGCTTTTTTCAAAAGCTCTTGTTGTTCCTTTTTCTGTTCTCTGTCTTTTTGGTAGTTCTCTGAGTGGATCTTAATCTGTTGGCCTGTTTTTTCTATGCCTTTTTTGGAGACCTTAAAAACACCAATGCCCAATCCTTTACCCATCTTGGCAATGAACTTCCAGACGCCAGCCATGGATTGCTCTGTGATCATGATGATAAGTGCCAGACTCACGATAACCAGCACTATCATACTGCCTATTCGGCCGACAAGGATCTCCATCAAATCGCCTAAAACGCCACCAACTAATCCGCCTGCCATATGACCGGAGGCCGATGTTCTAAAATACATAGCCGTAGCTGCAAAAAACGAACTGCCGGAGGGGTTGAACTTGTTAATCTGTGCATCTTCTATATAATAGAGATGGTTTAAGGTGGATACCACCAATATGGCAATAAAAATCAGTGCCAGTTTGTTATTCAACCTCTGGTTGCCTTTGTTGAAAATCTTAATGAAAGAAGCTGCAAGGATATATAGTGGCAGCAAATATGCACCGATACCAAAGGTCCCAAACATCATATAACGAAGGCCCGTACCCATACTACCACCTAGATTAAAATAGATGCTGATGATGAGCAAGCATGCTAAGGCAACAAAAGAAAGCACAACCACCTCGTATTTGAGATTTGCACTTAGACCTTTGTCTTTTGTACTACGCCTTGATGTCGTTTTTGGCCTCGTTTTTTTTCTTGTCGTCTTTGTGTTATCCATTGTATCCCCCTAGGGTGATGAACAGCAACAGTATACCTATAGTATAACAGTAATATGCGAAATAATGAATCTTACCTTTTCTTACGATGTCAAGTAACACCTTAATACATATATAACCAACCAAAGCTGCAGCCAACATACCTGCCCCATAATTGATGATAATCTCACTGATGGGCTCTGTACTTTCGTATCGTAATACTTGTAACAGCATTGCACCAAGAATGGCAGGTATGGACATAATGAAGCTGAATTTGACGATAAAATCCTTGCTCATACCCGTAAACAACCCAGCAACAATCGTTGAACCGGATCTGGATATCCCTGGGAAGGTAGCAAATCCTTGAATCAAGCCTACAAACATAGCTTTTTTAAAACTCACATCTGTCTCGGTTAGAGCGCCAGATCGCATCTTGGTTGTTAAGAGCAACAAAGTACCCGTGATTAATAAGCCGACCGCCGGAAATATGAGTGATGTAAATGCATGGAGTATGAGTTTTTCAAGTATCAGTGCTACAATAACGGTGGGGATGGTTGCTACAATGATGAGCATGACAAACCTCTGGTGCTCATCTTCAATAATCTTTGGCGCTGCTTCACCCTTACCTCCTTGTTTCGTGAAATGGAAATGGGTATAATCCCACAGGTTCTTTATGATCCGTAAACCACTTTTAATAAGAATCCAAATCTCTGACCAAAAAGCAATGAAGATTGCCACTAAGGTCCCAAGATGTAAGACAACCTCAAACAACACACTGCCCTCTGTCTTCAAGTTAAATAATGCACTTCCAATGGCCAAATGGCCAGAACTGCTGACAGGTAAGAACTCTGTCAATCCTTGTATGATACCCATGAGTATCGCTTCAAATAATGTCATGTCTCTCTCCTAAAAAGCCTCTTTATTCTATAGTGTCGTGTAAGCCGAATGTCTCGTGTAGAGCAAAAACCGCCATCTCAAGATCTTTGTCATGAATGAGGCAGGCAATGGTGGATAATGAGTCTGCCGTCTGAAGAATCTGTACCTTGACTTTGGACAAACTGCTGATGATTTTTGCCATGACACCGGGTACGCCTGTCATCTTTTCCCCTACTACTGTAATTTTACAACAATTATCGATATATGAAAAGCTTACATCATAAGCTTCTATTAATTTAATGGTTTTGTCTTTGTTGGTACTTTCTGTTGTAAACACCCTGCGTCCGAGAAATATGTTGATGATATCGATGGACACATTTTGTGCTGCCAGATCATTAAAGAAAATCTCATCATCAATATCGCCTTCTACCAGAAACTGTATTCTTCCGGATCTATGGGCTATGGAAGTGATGATTCTCTCATTGACTGTGATGGGCTTTTCTATGTAATTAAAATGGCTGATGGTTGTGCCGACGGCGTCACTAAAAGTGTTTTTGATCATCAAGGGTATGCCGGAGCGTCTGGCCACTTCTACTGCTCTTGGATGTATGACCTTAGCACCACCGTCTGCCATCTGAAACAACTCATTATAACTGATGTGGTTTATTAACTTAGCGGTCTTACATACAATAGGGTCTGCCGTCATGATACCGTCCACATCGGTGAATATCTCAATCACATCTGCACTGAGTGCTTCACCCATTAAAGCTGCTGATGTGTCTGAACCACCTCGGCCGAGGGTTGTGGTGTCTCCTTGTGCATCCATACCTTGAAATCCGGCTACAACCGGTATATTCCCTTGTGCTAAGATGCTCTTGATTCTTGTTGTGTCCACATGATCAACGTGGGCCTCAAGGAAATGACTGGATGTTCGAATGCCTGATTGTCCGCCTGTTAACGCTTGGGCTTTCATGCCTTTGTTCCCTAGAGCGTTGGATAAAACGACGGTGGTTATAATCTCACCGCAAGCAATCAACATATCCATTTCCCGATCGTCCACATGGCGTCCGTCGGTTTCAAGTAGACTCAGTAAGGTGTCGGTTGCATAAGGTGCACCGAGCCTTCCCATAGCGGATACCACCACCACCACTTGATCGTATTTTTTCGTTGCTTCTTCTATTCTAAGGACCACTCTTTCACGACTCTCATGGGTTGCTAAGGATGTGCCTCCAAATTTTTGTATGACTAGACTCATTTGATTTCCTCCTAGACCAATAGGGTTCATTTGGCCATCTTCCATGACCCTCATTAATATATCATATTGAGCTGTAAATAACAATGAGAGGGGCTGAATCTGTTGCACATTCATGGCGGTTTATGTATACTGTTTAAGAAAGGTAGGTTGATTATATGGCTTTTGATGGCATTGTCATTTCTAATATAGTAAAAGAACTAAATGATACAATCGTAGGAGGGCGCATCGGCAAGGTGACCCAGCCTGAGAAGGATGAGATTATTCTCACTGTAAGGAATCATAGAACCAATTACAAACTCTTGCTTTCTTCTATGGCCAGTATGCCCCGTCTACATCTAACTGAAACCAACAAGACCAATCCTATTACGGCACTTAACTATTGCATGCTTCTTAGGAAGCATCTTATTGGTGGTCTTATTCTCTCAATTAGCCAACCCAACTTCGAAAGAATTGTGGTGATTGAGATTCAGAATCTGGATGAAATGGGCGAAACATGTTATAGGAAACTGATTATTGAGGTTATGGGACGACACAGTAACATCATCTTAACCGATGAAAATGATATGATCTTAGACAGCATAAAAAGGATTGGGGCTCAGGTCAGTTCTGTTCGAGAAGTTTTCCCCAATAGACCTTATGTCTTACCACCAAACCAAGGTAAAGCGAACCCCTTAACGATCCGAGATTTTGATACTTTTTTACAGATCATTCGTGGACAAGAAGCTCTCCAACAGGCATTATACAAGAACATCACCGGTTTCAGTCCTCAGATGGCTGAAGAAATCTGCTTCAGAGCCGATATTCACGGTTCTACCGTTGTGGATGATCTAAGTGCCACGCAGATTCAATCTGTCTATGAGGTCTATAAAGTCCTGATTGAAGCTATTGAAAAAGGTGACTATGCCCCGACTGTGGTTGTGGACGCTTCGGACAAACAGATTGCTTTTGGTGCTTTTCCCATTAGCTTCTATCAAAATGAGACTTTGGTACCTTATGAGAGTATCTCGGCACTGGTGGAGAACTTCTACATGAACAACGCCATCCAGTCTAGAATCTCACAAAAATCTGTGGATCTTAGGAAATTGGTCCAAACCAATCTGGAACGTTGTTATAAGAAGCTTAACTTACAGTTGCAGCAACTGAAGGACACTGAAGATCGAGACAAGTTCAAGATTGTGGGCGAGTTGATTCATGCCAATCTTTATCAAATACAAGAAGGTGACACAGAAGTTACTGTTCTTGATTATTATCATGATAATCAACCCAAAACGATTACCCTAGATCCTCGTCTAACACCCAGTCAAAATGCAACCAAGCAGTACGACAAGTATAATAAGAAGAAGAGGACGCTGGCGGCACTGAGTGAGCACATTAAAACGACTCAAGGAGAAATCGAACATCTGGAGAGTGTTAAATACGCTCTGGCCAATGCACTTAAGGAGGAAGATCTTCTTGAGGTGCGGCAGGAGCTTATGGAAACCGGTTATCTGAAGTTCCGACGTTCCAAATCAAAGAAGGCTCTACAAAAAGCAGAGCCCATGCATTACCGTTCTTCTCTTGGTCATGATATCTATGTGGGTAAAAACAATTATCAGAACGATCTCTTAGCGACTAAGTTATCCAATGGGGGTGACTGGTGGTTCCACGCTAAAGATATTCCAGGTTCTCATGTAATTGTCAAGGCAGACGGTCAGGAGTTACCAGATGTGGTCTATGAGGAAGCGGCCGGTCTTGCTGCTTATTACTCTAAGGATCGTGAGTCACCCAAGGTGTCTGTGGATTATACTTTGAAGAAGAACTTGAAGAAGCCTAATGGTTCTGCACCGGGATATGTAATCTATCATACGAATTATTCTCTTATGGTGGCGCCGAGTCTTAAAGGTGTTACTTTGGTGAAGGATTGATATATTTGCCTTTTGTATGAAAGTGTATGTATTATGATTGTAAAGTGTTGGAATAAGTTTAGGTAGTGGTATTTTTTTAGATTGTGGTTATAATTTTAGATTGTGGTAGTAATCGAAGAAGTCATATAAACCTTTTCCTTGCCTTACACTTCGTACGGTCAGCAAAAAAGCTTTATATAACTTCTTCTCGGTAATACGTCGTCATTTCGTCTAGATAAGACAGGTCTCAATCATCCTTCTTTTTTTGCATCCATGCAAAAATGAAGGACGTTCTACTTCCATGTAGAACTGTGATTAATCCCTGTCTTTTCTTTCCTCATTCGGATTCGTATGAATTGAAAATTGTTGCACAAAAATAAGGCTGTCTTTAGATTTTTCTAAAAGAAAACCCTATTTTATATTGCTTTTATGTTGAGTAGATCAATGTATTCTAGCTATACTTCAGTACACTACAATTTATAGATTCCGTTAATAGAAGTTTCACTATATATAAAACATATTGGTTTGGGATCCTACATAGTCATTTACGAGTGCTTCTAAGGTTATGGCTGATAAGAGGTCTTGGATCTGTGATTGTAGAGGTTGCCATAGTTTGTTGTCTAACAATTGATTCAGGTCTTTGTTTTTTGAGTCTATGTCACCGGTAAGTTCTTCACCTTCAAGTGCTACGATGATGTCATAGGCGGTGATTTCGTTATAGGGTCTTGTTATGTTGTAACCGCCATGTTTACCTTTTATACTGGATACTAGGTTGTTCTTTTTCAGGTCTGCAAATATCTGTTCCAGATATCTTTTTGACATGTCTTCTTTGGTATAGATGTCTTGTACTGTGGTCTTAGTGCCTGCGTCAAGGGCAATATAAATCATGATGCGTATCCCACATCTGGCTTTATTGGATATATGAATCATCTTAGTATATATCCATTGATAGGTATCGCTCACCTGTATCCGGAAGCAAGGTTAATATGGTCTTGCCTTCGTTCTCAGGACGTTTTGCAATCTCAATAGTGGCTTTGACCACCGCTGCTGAGGATATGCCAACTAAGATACCTTCTTCTTTTGCCAATGCTCTCATGAATTCAAAAGCATCTTCATTGTCTACCTGATATACTTCATCAATGACGCCGGTGTTAAGTACCTCAGGAATGAAACCTGCACCAATTCCTTGTAACTTGTGTGGTCCGGGTTGTCCACCGGATAAAACCGGTGATGCAGATGGTTCTACGGCTATGATTTTTACGCCTTTAATTTTTTCTTTTAAGACTTCACCAACTCCTGTAATGGTACCACCGGTTCCTACACCTGAGACAAATATATCAACGTCTCCATCTGTTTGCTCTAGGATCTCAAGGGCTGTTGTCTTTCTATGTGCATCCGGATTGTCAGGGTTATTGAACTGTTGTGGAATAAAATGATTCGGGTATGTTGCTTTTAGCTCTTCTACTTTGCCTATAGCACCTTTCATACCTTGGGCACCAGGTGTTAACACTAACTCAGCACCATAAGCGATGAGTAGCTTTCTTCTTTCCATACTCATGGTATCCGGCATGGTGAGTATAAGCTTGTACCCTTTGACTGCTGAAATAAAAGCAAGTCCAACACCGGTATTACCACTGGTTGGTTCTATAATTACATCACCTGGCTTAAGAGCACCGGATGCTTCTGCTTCTTCAACCATATTTTTTGCAATTCTATCCTTAACACTACCGCCTGGGTTGAAAGACTCTAGTTTTAATAAAATGTTTCTTCCTGATGGTCCTAATTTGTTCAATCGTACTATTGGGGTGTTACCTACCAATTCAACTAAGTTATTATAGATTTTACTCATATTATATTCTCCTTTTAAGCGTATTATTAGTTCGGTTAATTCGTTTATTTGTTTTATTATAACACCACCACTTCGTCATTGCAAGGATAAAAGGCCAAAGAAAAAGCGCAAAACCATTTCGGTTTTACGCTTTTAAGCTTTTATGATTCTGTTCTCTATTCTTCTTCGAATTGATCTTTGCCAACGCCACAAAGTGGGCATACCCAATCCTCAGGTACGTCTGCAAATGATGTTCCAGGTGCTACTCCGTTGTCAGGATCCCCATCAGCTGGATTGTAAACATAACCACATACTAAACATACATAATTTGACATCTTAATTACCTCCATTTGTCTATATTTTTTACCCCTTCATTATAACACTACAGAAATTATAATTCCAGTCTATAATAAGTTCATGTCCTATAATAGCTTGTAGAGAAAATCAAGACCTAATAAGAGGGTACAAAAATACATATGTCTGTACCCTCTTCTAATTTATTATTTACTTTTGTTGCTAATAAGTGAGCAGGAAGAACCGTCCCTGGTTTAGTCCAGAGAAGTCTTAATTCTAATACTTTTTCATGCTAAAAATGTTAATTAGAAAACCTACTACACCTAACATAAATGCTAATATAATGCTTTTCATGGAAACAGTATCATACATCACCACTTCAGCAGTAATAATAAAAATTAGTATTAATAGACCATTAATAACTGCTTTATTCACAACACTTTCCATCCTTTCTCATTAGCTAGTTAATAAGCTGATATAGTTACTCTATATCCGTAATAAGCATTGCTATACCATTTTTTAATCCATGAATAGCCATTGTTACCCAAAATGCAGATGCCTTCTTGTCTTCATATATAACAAAAGTATACGCAAATAGGAGGCCAATAATAAATGCATAGAACATATAATAGATACTATATATATGTACTGCACCAAAAACTAAGGCTGAAATAAGTATGGTTAAAGAACTTCTACGCTTAAAGAAAATGAGTTTTTTCAGTTGTCTAATTATCAATAATTGATATACTAACGTCTCCCAAATAGGTGCTATTACAACTACAATTAATATCATTAAAGCTAAAGGAATATCTTCAAACTCTGGCCCACCCACATGTATATTCATAAGAAATCCCATTAAAACAACCGGAATAACTACTAAATAAGAAATGAATACCATTATTAGTATAAATTTAGCTGTGGAAAGACTTTTTAAATACTTATCCAATTTATAGATATATTTCATTTCTTAGATCTCCTTATTATGGGGAATGCTACATACGATTGGTCTTAAACTTAAATGATTTTACTCACTTTTCAGCCACTTTTCAGCCACTTTTCATAGTGCTGAATTGAAAAATTAAATTCCAGTTCATTCAGCCAAAAACTAGAATTTACTGTTGCAAAGTTACTACCAGAATTTACTGTTGCAAATACTCCGGCATGATATACTAATGGCTTAGCAACAGAGTCCGGATGGCGTAAAATCCAAGGAGAAATTACCATGGCGAAAAACGCACATCTGACTCTTGATGAAAGAGCCCATATTGAAGTATCCCTCAGAGAAGGAGACTCATTTGCTGAGATTGGAAGAGAGCTTAATAAAGATCCATCTACCATCTCAAAAGAAGTTAAAAACCATATTCAAACAGTGCGTATAGGAAGTTTTAATCCCTGTGCCAATCGCACCGACTGTTTATATATGGGAAAGGCATGTAAACCGTGTAAACACCCATATCATAGTTCCTGTAAGAAGTGTACATATCGAAACTGTTATGAACATTGCCCTGATTTCATTGAACTCACTTGTCAGAAATTGAATAAACCACCTTATGTTTGTAACGGCTGTGATATTCGCATGCGCTGTAAGCTGGAGCGTCATCTTTATGATGCTAAGAATGCACAAAAAGAATACGAGTCCATTCGTTCTGAGAGTCGCCAGGGAATAGCAATTACCCCGGCGGAACTAAAACGTATCGATGGAATCATCTCGCCATTGGTTAAGCAAGGACAATCGATACACATGATCTGTGTCAATAATTCCGACAATATCATGTTGGATGAAAAGACTATCTATAATTACATTGATGCTGGTCTTTTATCCGTTGACAACATCGATCTTCCCAGGAAAGTGCGATACCGTACCCGCTCACGCAAGAAACCTATAAAAGTAGATAAGCAATGTCATGTAGGTCGAACCTATGAAGCGCTCGAGTCTTACATTGCTGTAAATCCTGATATCCCTATCGTAGAAATGGATTCTGTTGAAGGTCGCAAAGGCGGAAAGGTACTTCTTACAATCTACTTTAGAAACTGCAGTCTTATGCTAGCATTTATCAGAGATACGAATACGGCCAGAACAGTGTCAGAAATATTTGATTGGATGTATGAACTTTTAGGTCATGATGCGTTTACTGATCTATTCCAGTCCACCCTCACAGACAGGGGAAGCGAATTTACAAATCCTCTGTCGCTAGAGTTTAACAAGAATAACGAGCGTAGAACCCGTATCTTCTATTGTGATCCTCAACGTTCTGATCAAAAAGGTGGGTGTGAGGTAACGCATGAAATGATACGACGTGTATTACCAAAAGGAACATCTTTTGATGCACTGAGTCAGGATGACATTTCCCTGATGATGAGTCATATCAATTCATATAACAGAAAAAAGCTGAACAACCAGTCCGCACACCAGATGTTCAGCTTCCTATATAGCGAGGAAATACTTCATAAGCTTAATATCAAGCTCATTCCCGCTAATGAGATTAATCTAACACCTCTGTTGCTAAAAAAGTAAAATAGTAAACGCCATTCGGAATCGATATCAAACCGTGTGGGGGTGGAATTTAATCTTGCGAAAAAGGAAGCTAAATTCGACCTCCGGTTAGCGTGCACTCTTTTTTCAGTGGTATTAACCTCAAAAAAAGCATAACAGCTTTTGGACTATAAAACAATCTGTTTGGTATAGTAAATTCCAGTTATAGAACTATTTGCAATACTTACTTCCAGTATTTTAGTAACAACTTAGTTTACAAGAATTTAGTCTTGCAAGGAAAATGCTGAACCGGAAGTTAATTTTACAAACTGGAATCTCGGATTCCAATTCAGCCACTTTTCATAGTATAGCCGTAATCAAAATGAAAGTAAAGTTATTTTTGATATATTTTGTATTTTTTAATTTATTATTGTAACTATTTACACAAATGGGAATTATTGTAAATGCAGAGCGAAAAGCTCTGGTTCTTATATGTTTAGCCTCCTGAAGTTGCTAGTAGAAAATCAGGACCTAAAAAGAGGGTACAAACATATATATGTCTGTACCCTCTTCTACTTTATTATTTACTTTTGGTGCTACCTAGTGAGCCGGAAGAACCGTCCCCCTGGTTGATTAGTCGTTTCTTGCCATTCTAAGATATGAATCATATCTTTCTTTAGCGTCTTTCTCAGCTTTAACAAACAATCTCTTTGCTTGATCTGGGAAAGTTTTCTGTAAGGATGTATAACGCACTTCTCCAAGTAAGAAATCTTGGAAGTCTGTTGAAGGCTCTTTTGAATCCAATGTGAATGGGTTCTTTCCTTCTTTTACAAGCTCAGGGTTATATCTCCATAAGTGCCAGTAACCTGCATCCACTGCTTCTTGCTCTCTAAGTTGTGTTTTACCCATGCCGTTTTTGATACCATGAGCGATACAAGGTGAGTATGCAATGATGAGTGATGGTCCATCATAAGCTTCCGCTTCTGTTAAGGCCTTCATGAATTGGTTCTTATTGGATCCCATAGCTACTTGTGCAACATATACGTAACCGTAAGTTGCTGCAATCATACCTAGGTCTTTTTTCTTAACTTCTTTACCACTTGCTGCGAATTTTGCAACCGCTGCAGTTGGTGTTGATTTGGACGCTTGTCCACCTGTGTTTGAGTAAACTTCTGTATCAAATACAAGTACGTTTACATTTTCACCGGCTGCAAGTACATGGTCAAGTCCACCGTAACCGATGTCATAAGCCCATCCGTCACCACCAACGATCCACATGGATTTTTTCGCTAAGTAGTCTTTTTTGGATACTACATCTGCAACGATTTTCTTAGTTGCAGCATCTTCGGAAGTGATGGTTGCAAGTGCTTCTTTAACTGCTTTTGCAGTCTCTTTTGACGCTTTTGCATCTTCTTTAGCTTCAATCCATGCTTGGAATGCTGCTTTAGCTTCTGCAGGTACATCTGATCCGATTAATGTGTTTAAGTTCATTTCTAATGAGTTTCTGATTTGCTTGATACCCATGGTCATACCATAACCATACTCAGCATTGTCCTCAAATAAGGAGTTCGCCCATGCAGGTCCGTTGCCTTCTGCATTTTGAGTAAATACGGTTGCAGGTGCTGAACCACCCCAGATTGAAGAACATCCGGTAGCATTAGCAATCATCATTCTATCACCATAAAGTTGTGTGATTACTTTTAGGTATGGTGTTTCACCACATCCTGCACAAGCGCCTGAGAATTCAAACAATGGTTGTGCAAATTGGCTACCTTTTAATGTATTAACATCCATAAGGTCTGACTTGTAAGTCACTTCATTATGTGCGTAATCCCAGTTCGCTACTTCTGCCATTTGACCTTCTAGAGGCTTCATGATTAATGATTTCTCTTTGGATGGACAGATGTCGGCACAGTTACCGCAACCTGTACAGTCAAGTGGGCTAACTTGGATCTTGTACTCAAGACCTTCGAATTGTTTTCCAACAGCTTTCTTAGTTGTAAAACCTTCAGGTGCATTTGCTACTTCGTTCTCATCTAATAAGAATGGACGAATAACAGCATGAGGACATACGAAGGAACATTGATTACATTGGATACAGTTGTCTACTTGCCACTCTGGCACGTTCACTGCGATTCCACGTTTTTCATATGCTGAGATACCCATTGGGAAGGTACCGTCTTCTCTGCCTTCAAAAGCACTAACTGGCAATGAATCACCGTTTTGAGCGTTCATAACAAAGGCTACGTTTTTGATGAAGTCCGGAACAACTGTTTCTTCTTCAGCTACGTCTGTTGCAGTTGCCCATGCAGCTGGTACATCAATCTTAACAAGAGCATTAATACCTTGGTCGATTGCAGCATTGTTCATGCTAACGATCTTCTCACCTTTTGAACCATATGATTTGACAACGGCTTCTTTAAGGTATTCAACAGCTTTTTCGATTGGAAGTACATCTGCCAATTTGAAGAAAGCGGCTTGCATGATCATGTTGATTCTGTTACCTAGACCGATTTCTTCTGCAAGATCAGTTGCGTTTACTGTATAGAATTCAGCATTTTTGTTTGCGATATCTCTTTTTAAAGATGCTGGTAAATGTGTATCTAACTCTTCTGTTGTCCAATGTGTGTTAAGTACGAATCTGCCACCTTTTTTAAGGCCTTTTAATAGATCGTATTTGTCCACATAGGATTGGTTATGACAAGCGATATAATCCGCTTCATTGATTAAGTAAGTTGAACGAATCTTCTCTTTACCGAATCTTAAGTGAGAAACTGTAATACCACCTGATTTTTTGGAGTCATAAGAGAAGTAACCTTGAGCATACATATCCGTTTTGTCACCAATGATCTTGATGGCTGACTTGTTAGCACCAACTGTACCGTCTGAACCAAGTCCCCAGAACTTACAACGAATTGCAGATTCGTTTTCTGTAACAATATCTTCACCGATTGGTAAGGATAATCCAGTTACATCATCAACGATACCGATGGTGAATCCGTTTTTGGGTTGATCTAATTCAAGGTTGTCATATACTGCTTTTAATACAGTAGGTGTTACGTCTTTTGATCCAAGTCCATAACGACCACCAACGATAACAGGTCTGTTCTCAGCGTCGTAGAATAATGTTCTGATTTCTTCATACAATGCTTCACCTAGTGATCCAGGCTCTTTAGATCTGTCAAGTACGGCAATCTTCTTAACGCTTGTAGGGAATACGTCAAAGAAGTATTTTGCTGAGAATGGTCTGTATAAATGAATCTTTAACACACCAACTTTTTTGCCACCAGCGTTTAAATAATCAACGAGTTCTTCAAGTGCTTCTGTTACAGATCCCATTGCAATAACAATGTTCTCTGCGTCCGGTGCACCATAATAATTGAAAGGCTTGTATTCTCTACCAACAATCTTAGAAATCTCAGCCATGTAATCGTTCACTACGTCTGGAACCGCTGTGTAGAAACTATTAGAAGCTTCTTTTGCTTGGAAGAATATGTCTGGATTCTGTGCTGTACCTCTTGTAACCGGGTGCTCAGGATTAAGAGCTCTATTTCTGAAAGCATCAACTGCGTCCATGTCAACTAAGTCACTGAATACGCTGTAATCGATTGTTTCTATTTTTTGTACTTCGTGAGATGTTCTAAAACCGTCAAAGAAATGTACAAATGGTACTCTTGACTTAATCGCTGCCAAGTGAGCGATACCGCCTAAGTCCATAACTTCTTGAACAGATCCTGATGCTAACATCGCAAAACCTGTTTGTCTAGCTGCCATAATATCTGAATGGTCTCCATAGATTGAAAGTGCGTGAGCAGCTATAGCACGAGCACTTACATGGAATACAGCCGGTAAAAGTTCACCTGCCATTTTGTACATATTCGGAATCATAAGCAATAAACCTTGTGACGCTGTATAGGTCGTTGTTAAAGCACCTGCTTGAAGTGAACCGTGTACGGCACCGGATGCGCCACCTTCTGATTGTAACTCTGTTACAGAAACGCTTTGACCAAAAATGTTTTTCTTTCCACTTGCTGCCCATTCGTCAGTATATTCTGCCATGTTTGACGATGGGGTAATTGGATAGATCGCTGCTACATCTGTAAATGCATATGCAACATATGCTGCAGCCATGTTTCCATCCATTGACTTAAATACTTTGTTAGCCATGTTTTGATTACCTCCATATATTTTTTAAAGATTGACGGTTGGTTAAAGTGACACTTTAACCTTGTTAGCCTTACCATAATGTTTACACCAGCCATTAAAAACCACAAAACAAGACAAATTAATATTATTTGTTGAAGCAAATAACAATAATTTTTATGCCAGAAGTTCTTAATGATAAGTATAAACAATATGGTTTACGCTATTTTATATTATATCATACATAAAAACACCATACACTAATGAATTAGTCATGTATTTTATTAGTACAATTAATACGCTTTTATGCTGCTAATGGTACTGTGAGTTAGTTATATTTGTAACATACATTGTATACAATGTACTTTGACATTATAACACATTCTTAATTAAAAAAACATCCTTAATCTTGCACAATCGAATAATTTTAATGTTTTTATTTTATACAAAATAACTCTATAAATAAGACTTAAAACAGACTTAGTTGATTGGATTCTTGCATACCATCTAAGATACCATTGTCTTTCATAATCTCAATGACGGTCTTACTGATCTTGGTTCGAACCCTTAGGTCTTCTATGGATATAAAGGGACCTTTCTCCCGCTCTAGGACGATGTTTTCTGCTGCCTTCTCTCCTAGACCTTGTAGGGCACTGAGGGCCGGCATAATCTTCCCATCAATGATCTGAAACTTCTTAGCATCCACTGTGTATAGATCTAATGGTAGAAACTCTATGCCTCTGGCATACATTTCCTGAACGATTTTCATGTCCTTAATCGTATCTTTTTCTTTTTTGGTGAACTTCTGTATACCACCTTCATCCGGGTCCAGCTCTCGGCTTTTCGCCCGTGATTCTTTGGCTTTTAGAAGTTGCATATGTTGTTCTAGATGATGCTTACCATGGCACATGGTACCATAATCAAAATCTGTCGCTCTGATGCTAAAATACGTCGCATAATAAGCTTCCTTATGATAGACCTTGTAATAAGCAATACGGTAAGCCATCATAACATAAGCCACGGCATGCGCCTTCGGAAACATGTAGCGGATTTGTTTACAGGACCAGATGTACCATTCAGGTACATTTGCCTCTTTCATAGCGGTTTCCATTTCAGGTACCAAGCCTTTTCCCTTTCTAACACTTTCCATAATTTTGAAGGAGAGGCCCTTATCAACACCCATATGAATAAGATAGGTCATGATGTCGTCACGTGTGGATATGATTTCTTTGATGTTGGCTTTTTTGTCTCTGATTAATTCTTGGGCATTGTTAAGCCATACATTCTCACCATGGGAAAGACCGGATATTCTGCACAAATCCGAAAAGCTTTTTGGCTTCGTATCTTGTAGCATCTGGATCACGAATTCTGTTCCAAACTCAGGTACCCCAAGACACCCTAGATTGGTTCCGCCGATCTGGTCCGCTGTTATGCCTAGAGCGTCCAATCCTAAAAATAGGGACATGACTTTTGGTTCATCAAGGGGTATCGTCGTTGCATCAATCCCTGTCAAATCCTCCATCATACGAATCATGGTTGGATCATCATGTCCAAGTATATCCAGCTTCAATAAATTATGGTCAATGGAATGATAATCAAAGTGGGTCGTGATGATGGAAGTGCTTTGATCGTTGGCCGGGTGCTGAACCGGCGTGAATTTATATATGGACTGATCTTTTGGCACAACAATAATACCACCCGGATGTTGTCCTGTGGTTCTTCTAACACCTGTACAACCTTGTACCAGTCGATTGATTTCTGCGGTTCTGGCACTTTGATGATGCTCATCAAAGTATTTCTTCACAAAACCAAAAGCAGTTTTTTCAGCCAGTGTTCCTATGGTGCCTGCCCTAAATACATGACCGACACCGAAAAGTTCCTCTGTATATTGATGGGCTATGGCTTGATATTCACCGGAAAAATTCAAGTCAATATCCGGTTCTTTATCACCATAGAAACCTAAAAAAGTCTCAAAAGGTATATCGTGACCTTCTTTGATGAGCAGAGTGTCACAATTGGGACAATGGGCATCCGGCAAGTCACAACCAGAGTTTCCGGAATGCGCCTTGATGACATCAGACTCAAAATCGGTATAATGGCAATTTGGGCATATATAATGAGCCGGTAGTGGATTAACCTCTGTAATGCCAGCCATGGTGGCTGCAAAAGAGGATCCTACCGAACCTCTTGAACCAACGAGGTAGCCGTCTTCCATTGATTTCCATACCAGTTTTTGGGCGATGATATACATCACCGCAAACCCATTGGTAATGATGGAGTTGAGCTCTCTGTCTAGTCTTTCTTTAACTTGGGGTGGTAATTCTTTTCCATAAATGGACATGGCCTTTTCGTGACATATGTTGGTCAACGTCTCATCAGAACCTTCTATAACCGGCGGGTACTTGTCCGGTGGTACTGGATCTATCTTTTCAATACTTTCCATGATTTTATTGGTATTGGTTACTACCACTTCATAGGCTTTGTCACGACCTAGATAGGCAAACTCTTCTAGCATCTCTTCTGTTGTTCTAAAATAAAGAGGCGCTTGCTGATTTGCATCTCCAAAGCCTTTACCCGCCATTAGAATACGCCTGTAGACCTCATCTTCAGGATCGATAAAATGGACATCACAGGTTGCGACCACCATTTTCTGATGTTCTTCTCCAAGGTTGACAATCTTTTTATTAATCTCTCTTAGGGCATCCCAATCATCGACGGCTTCGTTTCGGATTAGAAATTCATTATTGGCTAAGGGTTGAATCTCAAAATAATCGTAAAAATCACATAGTCGATCTATTTCTTCTTTGGGCTTATCTTCTAGTACCGCTTTGTAAAGTTCTCCGGCTTCGCAGGCCGTACCGATTATTAGTCCTTCTCTTAATTCGTTAAAAACACTTTTGGGTATCTTAGGTTGTCTGAAAAAATAATCCAGATGGGATTTTGATATCAATTCATAAAGGTTCCTTAAACCCACAAGGTTCTTAACCAGTATGATGGCATGGGCCGCTCGAAGTCTTTTTACATCTCTGCTAGATTGATTGGCATAGGTTAAGATGCCTTCAATGGTATGGATGTTGATCTGATTCATATGTTCAAACATCTTAAGCAGTATATGAGCGGTTGCCTCTGCATCGTCCACAGCACGGTGGGCGTTAATAAGGGGTACATTATAGTGTTTTGCTATGGTTTGAAGCTTATGGTTGTGCAAATCCGGTAAAAATATCCGGGCCAGCTCTAAAGTATCAAGGGTCGTGTTTTTTACTTCAATGCCTAGTTCTTTAGCAAAACACTCGATGAAACCTAAGTCAAAATCGGCGTTATGCGCCACCAAAATACTGTCTCCACAAAATGCCAGAAAGTTCTTCAGTTCCTCCTGGATGGTTGGGGCATCTTTGACCATGGTTATATCGATGCCGGTGAGTTGTTGTACTTTTATGGGTATGCTCCGCTGTGGATTGATAAAGGTGCCATAACGTTCTACAATCTTGCCTTCTTTGATCTTAACGGCACCAATCTCAGTAATCTTGTCCTTGCCGGCATAAAAGCCCGTTGTCTCAATATCAAAGACCACATATTCACTGTTTAGATTCTGCCCTCTCGGGTGTCTTATGATGTCTTTTAGATCGTCCACCAAATAAGCTTCAACACCATAAAGAATCTTAAAGTCATCGGATGCATCAATGGCATGAAAAGCTTCGGGAAACGCTTGAACTACGCCATGGTCCGTAATGGCCATAGCTTTGTGGCCCCATTCTTTGGCTCTTTTTATAAGGGCTTTGGCACTGGTCATCCCGTCCATATCACTCATCTGCGTATGCACATGTAACTCGACCCTTTTCGTTTCTGAATTGTCCATCTTCTTAAGCCTGAAGTCTTCAATTTTTTCCATGGTGCTAATCATAATACCCAGTTCGTTAGAAAATGTATCAAAGGCGACACGGCCTTCTAGTCGTACAAACATATTCTTAGACAGCATTGCGGCAATGCGATTGTCAAATTCTTCTTTTTTCAAAAAGGCCTTACAGGTGATGGAATCCGTAAAGTCCGTAATGTCCATAATCAGCAAGACTTTACCTGTTTTTGTGATTCGGATCTCCTGACTTAAGACATAACCTTCTATAATAATGCTATCATAGTCACCGTTTAAGTCTTTGATCTTGGTGATGATGCCACTGATGCCTTTACGCCCGATGACTAGGTTCTCGGGTAGGGGCTTGCCTTTTCCTTTTGGCATTTCAGGTGCTTTGACTTCTTTTACAGCTGATTGAGATGCGTTGTTACCGGATATCATCATGTCTTTGATGAGTTTCTTCTCTTCTCTTTTTCGGTTCTCTACAAACTCTTCAAAAACGCTATGGTGTTTTTCTTTTTTTATAAAAGCAACTTTGAGATCTACATCGAATTTCATCTTAAAGGTCAATTGAATGAATTCATCGATGGTATATTGTTTCATATAATCATAATCAAATTCTTCCAAAGCGTAGGTCAGTTGTTCGGCTTCCCACTGTGGTTCTAATAGACCTAACTTGGCTGCTACAAATGGGCTTTCCTCTTTAATAAGGTACATGAGACTGGGTTGATAATAAGTATACAGCTCTTTTATGTCTAAGCCATGGTTGCCTGCGTAACGTTCCTCAATACGCACAAATAGGCCCTCTTCATCTAAGAATTCCATGATTTTATCTCTTAATAACTGGATAATCTGAGGATGAATGACCTGCTTTAGCAACATCTGTATATAGAGTTTGTTCTGTTCTTTATTGAAATATACATTCTCTACAATGGCATCATCAAAAACCCGGTTCAACTGACCGGTTAATGGGATACCTCGAAATACTTCATCTAATTTTTTACTCACGGATTTATCACCTTATTCGTGGTCATTATTTCTGTCATCAAGGCTTCTACCAATTCTTCTTCTTTTACTTTTTTGATGATGACACCTTTTTTAAAGATTATGCCAACACCTTTGCCCCCGGCTAGACCGATATCTGCTTCTCTGGCTTCACCCGGTCCATTAACGATACAGCCCATCACTGCGACTTTAATATTGAGGTCCAAATCTGCACATCTTTTCTCCACTTCATTGGCAATAGCAATTAGATCAATGTCTGTTCGACCACACGTCGGACAGGATATAATCTCGATGCCCTGATTCTCATATCCAAGTGCCTTAAGTATTTGTTTTCCTACTTTGATTTCTTCTATGGGCTTATCTGTTAAGGACACGCGTATGGTATCGCCAAAGCCTTCTGCCAACATGGCGCCTAGTCCAACAGCCGACTTAATGGTGCCTGCCCATGCCGTCCCGGATTCTGTAATGCCAAGATGGAGGGGGTAATCAATTTCTCTTGTAATAAGTCTATAGGCTTCTATGGACTTAATCACGTCAGAGGATTTGATGGATACAACCAGTTGATCATAGCCTAAGTCTTCAATGGCTCTACACTGATTGAGGGCGCTCTCTACTAAAGCTTCCGCTGTAGGATGCCCATATTTGGCTAGAATCTCTTTCTCCAAGGAACCACTATTAACGCCCACACGTATGGGTACATTTTTTGCTTTGCAGGCATCTACTACTTTTCCTAGTCGTTCGATGGAACCAATATTACCTGGGTTGATTCTTATCTTGTCAGCACCGTTATCGATAGATGCCAATGCCAGTCTATAATCAAAATGAATGTCAGCGACCAAGGGTATATGTATCTGTTGCTTTATTGTCTTGATCGCTAGAGCAGCTTCCATGGTAGGGACAGCTACACGAATGATGTCGCATCCGGCTTGCTCCAGTTCAAGGATCTGATTAACGGTGGCTTCTATGTTTTCTGTTTTGGTATTGGTCATGGATTGAATGGCAATCTTATTGCCGCCACCAATTATAACATCACCTATTTGGATGGTTCTGGTTTGTATTCTATTCATAAGCACTCCTATATGTTATGTCTTTATGACTTCTATTTGATCTTTTCTTGTTATATTGTACATTCTTTATTGTAAAGGTAGAGAAGGTATTAATCAATGGTGAATTCGCATAAAAAATGTTAGGGTGCATTACACACCCTAACATCTGTTATCAAATACTATTTTTAAATTTAATATTATTTTAGTAGTCCATTAAGCAGCGCTAAATGTCCTTCTTCTTCTTTGATGATAATCTCTAGTGTTTCTTTGGTTTTTTCTTTTGAATAGGTGAGTAATTCTTTATAATAATCGATGGTTAAGGTTTCTGTGGTTATACCTTCTAAGATGGCTTCTCTATTGGTTTCTATGTCTTTGATTTCTCTTGAGAATCCTGCACTTTGAGCAAATGCCTCAAAAAAGCTGGTTACGGATTCATCAAACATATAGTCAAAAGCGCCTGCTTCTTTTGTCGTTTCATCTAATAGATTTTGAAAAAATGCTTTGTGACGTCGTTCATCGTCAGCCAATCTTAAGAATAATGTTCTAATCTCACCATCGGACTTTTTAGCATATTTTTCATAAAATACAATACCCATATCTTCCATGCCAACTGCAAATTTAATGACTTCTAGATTTGAAAATGATGGTTTCATCTTAATCCCTCTTTTCCATAATAATGTTTTGTTTATAAAATGTTAGTTGAAGTTGTTGTGTGTTAATACTTTATCACAAAACAGATTCCTCGTCAATAAGACGGAATCTCCATTAAATGTAATAAATGCAACAAATGCTATTTCGTATCCTAAGCCTGATTCTATTTTGCAAGTTCAAATATTGCCATGATATCCGCTTTGGTTAACGGTACAAAAGAACCCATGGTGGTTGTACCATCATTGGTGGCTTTGTTGGCCATTTCATTAAAGCGTGTTTCATCAATATTCACTTGTGATAATCTTGTAGGCATACCTATAAGACCATAAAAACTTTCCATAGCCTCAATACCTTTTATAGCTGTTTCTTCTAAGTTCATGGTATTAATTTCAATGTCAAAAACTCGGTTAGCAAATTGGGCAAATCGAGGTATATCCGACTTGTAGACATGTTTCATCCATGCCGGGAATACAATGCTAAGGCCGGCTCCATGGGCAATATCATAAATACCACTGAGTTCATGTTCTATACCATGGGATGCCCAATCGCCTTGTCGTCCTGTTCCAACCAAATCATTGTGGGCTAATGTACCGGCCCACATAATCTCTGCTCTGGCATCATAATCGTCTGGAGATTGGTTTATTATATGGGCTTGCTTGATGACACTTTTCATGATTGCTTCGGCTAATCGATCCGTTAGGTCTACTTTGATGACTCTGGTAAAATACCGCTCCATTACATGCGCCAACATGTCAGATATACCACATGCTGTTTGATAATTTGGCAATGTATAGGTCAACTCCGGATTAAGAAGGGCAAAGACGGGTCTTAGTTTCAAGCTTCCGATGTCTCTTTTCCATAATCCATCTTCATTGGTAACCACCGATCCACCACTGGATTCACTGCCCGCTGCAGGAATTGTTAAGACAACACCAATTGGTAGACATTCATCGAATGTACCTTCTCTCATGTATAATTCCCAAACATCGCCTTGGTAATAGAATCCGGCTGCTATTCCTTTTGCAGAGTCTATAACACTACCGCCACCAACGGCCAAGATGAAGTCGACTTGTTCCTCACGGCACAACTTTATACCTTCTCGGACTAAGCTTACCCTAGGGTTGGCTACAACACCACCGAGTTCAACATATTCTACACCAGCTTCTTGTAAGCTGTTAATCACACGGTCATACAGACCACTTTTTTTGATGCTACCACCACCATAATGCAGTAATACTTTCTTGGCATTGGCACTTACCAATGCACCCACTTGTTCTTCTACTTTTTTACCAAATATAATCTTTGTTCTATTCTCAAATTCAAAATTTAACATAATTTATTCTCCTTTGTTCTTCTTTATTCTACTTTAGGAAAGTTTATGCTATGTTAATGCGTTGAATCGTCGCATTAACTATCAATGAAATCTTTCCTGCCGTAACAATTTGCTTTGCAAAACGAGGCGTAGCCTCTTTGTTCATTTCTACGAAAAAGCGGCCTTGACAATGTCATTAAATAAAATGAGCACCATCAAAATCATGAGCAACACATAGCCGACAAAATGAATGAAACCTTCTTTGTTAGGATCTATGGGTTTGCCTCTTAGGGCTTCAATCGCTATGAAAACGATACGGCCGCCATCAAGCGCTGGAATAGGGAGTAAGTTCATTACACCTAAGTTCGCGCTCAAGAGTACAATATAAAAAGATACGGTGGCTATAACTGATTTTATACCATACTGAATACTCTCTTGATAACCGCTACTGATCTCACCAACGATGCCTACAGGACCTGCAATATCATTCCCTGATATGCCACCCGTCACCAATAGACCCAGTGAAAAGATGACAATCCTTATCCAGAAAATGATTTCTATAGCTGCATTTTTTAGTATTTCTATTGGATTCTTGATGTCTATTAGGGCAAAATTAACCCCAATACGATAAATACCGTCTTCGCCTACATTCGGTTCCATCACATAGCTTATTTTCTCACTACCACGCTTAACGGTCAACTCCATTTGAGTTGGTTTTTCTGAATTAAGATAGATTTTAACTTCCTTGGAGGTTAAGACTGTTCTACCGTTATAACCGACAATTCGGTCACCTGGTTGTATGCCGGACTCATATGCCGGATAACCTTCAACAACTTCAGTGATGGTAGAGGTTGTACCACCAATCAGACTGATATAAACGATTGAAAATAAAAATGCCAGTATAAAATTAAACAAGGGACCGGCAAAAATGACTTGAAATCTGGCCCAAGGCGACTTACTCGAATATGCTCTGGGGTCATTTTCTACTTCTTGATCTTCACCCAGCATTCTGCAAAAACCACCAAAAGGTATGGCTCTTATAGAATACAAGGTATCGCCTACTTTTTTCCCTACGATCTTGGGACCCATACCGATGGCAAATTCTTCTACCAATATACCTGCTTTTCTAGCAAATAAAAAATGTCCTAATTCATGTATCAATACAATTAATCCGAATATCAATACGGATATTAAAATGCTCATACTTATCACCTATTTCTGACAATATTCCTTGTCCAGCTCTCTATTTCTATTACGTCGGTTTCATCCGTACATTGTGCCACATCATGCTTTAACATGGCGTTTTCTATTATTTTGACAATATCATTATATTGTATTTCTCGTTTTAAAAACATGTCTACTGCTGATTCATTGGCAGCATTATAGACGATAGGCATTGAACCGCCTTCTTTTAAAGCATCATATGCCAACCCCAATCCCTTAAAGACCTGTAAATCCGGTTCTTCAAAGGTTAAGATCCCTATTTCACTCAATTTCAATCTCGGGTATGAATTGCTTACCCGATCCGGATATGCCAAGGCATATTGTATGGGCAACTTCATGTCCGGTAATCCCATTTGAGCGATGATGGACCCATCAATGAATTCTACCATGGAATGTACAATACTTTGAGGGTGAACAACCACTTGTATCTGTTCGCTTCTTAAATCAAACAACCATTTGGCTTCTATCACTTCAAGTCCTTTGTTCACTAGGGTAGATGAGTCTATGGTAATCTTGGCACCCATGGACCAATTGGGATGTTTGAGTGCTTGCTCTAAAGTGACTTCTTCTAAACGCTCCTTGGAATAGCCCCGAAAGGGTCCACCTGAAGCAGTTAGAATAATAGATGCAACCGTTGATGCCTGTGCACCATCTAGGCACTGAAAGATGGCTGAGTGTTCACTGTCTACAGGTAACAATTGCACCTTATGCTTCTTGACTAAGTCCATAATAATAGCACCGGCTGTGACCAGTGTCTCTTTGTTAGCCAAGGCAATATCTTTACCTGATTTGATGGCTGCAATGGTCGGTCTAAGTCCTATCATGCCTACAACAGCTGTTACAACTAGGTTGATCTCGCTAAGTGTTGCTACCGTTATCAATCCGTCCATACCCCACAAGACCTCTGTCTTATGACCTATTTTCTTCTGTAGTTGTTGGGCTTTTTTTTCATCCATGACCACAACACATTTGGGGTTAAATTCTAGAATCTGTTGTTCGAGTAAATCTATATTCTGATTGGCTGTCAATGCGACAACCTCAATGTTTTTTTGCTCTCTGATGACTTCTAGGGTCTGTTTTCCTATCGATCCTGTTGAGCCTAGTATTGTTATTTTACGCATATGTACCCTCTTTTGATGAAGTTTAGACTATTTAATCTTAGCTCAAATGTTTCTAACTAAGTTTCACTATATTCACTTTCAACCATAGATTACGTTGATGCTTTCGTAACTATGTGTTGGAAGTGAAAGCTCAACTAACTAGTTTTAAACATTTAATCTTAGTATAGCATAGTTACAATGATATAGACATATGGTGCAGTGAAAAGTATGCTGTCCAGTCGGTCCAAAATACCACCGTGTCCTGGTATGATTGTTCCGAAATCTTTGATCTGTGTCTGGCGCTTCATAGCTGATCCGACTAAGTCACCAATCTGAGATGCTACCGAACCGAAAATACCGATTATAAAATACATGGGTAATGTCACCCATGTGTCTACAAATCCATATTGTTGCATCGCCACACCAAAGGCTGTACATAAAATACCTGCACCTAGAACACCACCGACGGCGCCTTCTATGGTTTTTTTGGGACTTAATTTTGGTACCATCTTATGCTTTCCGAAATTCACCCCTACAAAGTAGGCAGCACTATCACTTCCAAAGGCTATGATGAATATTAGCCAGACGGACCATATACCATCCGGCGTCGTCTCTCTTACTAAAGCAATATGTAGCAACAGATAGAGGATGTATATCATACCAAAGGCTAGGAAGCCTAATTGTTCCAACGTAATCTTTGGGTACTTAAAAACATATACACCTAGAGAAAAAGCAATAAATATCAATACAGATAGATTTAAATAAGTATAGTCACCCATCCAGAAGAAGCCATAGGTCAACACAACCAATAAAAATGCCATACCCCGAAGGCCTTGATTTTCTAGCTTCACAGCGTTAAAAAATTCATGGAGGCCGATGATGGTCGCACCACATAAAACGATGATTAAAGGTAGTTTACCATACCATAATAAAAAAATGATTAACGGCAATAATATAACCGATGTTATGATTCTAGCTTTCATCTTTAAGGCCTCCAAATCTTCTGCTTACTTTGTTGTAGGCTTTTATCGCCTCCATTAGGTCATCACTGGTGAATTCCGGCCAATGCTTTTTCACAAAGAAAAATTCACTATAAGCCAATTGCCAAATCAAGAAGTTGCTGGATCTGACTTCGCCACTGGTCCTTATCATAAGTTCCGGATCCGGAATATCCTTGGTATCTAAAAAGTCTCCAAATAGTTTTTCATCCAATTCAATATCTGGATGCTTTTCTTTTTCTATTTCATAAGCTTTAATCGCTCTAATAATCTCATCTCGGCCGCCATAATTAATGGCAATCTGCAAGGTTAAGCCTGTATGGTTTTTTGATGCAACCTCTAAGCTTTCAATGGCTTCCCTGATGTCAGGATCCAAATCCGATCTTCTTCCGATTACAACCACCCGCATATTGTCTTTTTTGGCGTTTTTAATGCTATCTTTTAAATACTGGCGCAATAACCCCATCAAGAAAGAAACTTCCGTAGAAGGTCGCTTCCAATTTTCAGTTGAAAATGCATACACTGTAAGGTACTTGATACCCATATCACTAGCAGCACGTGCAATGACTTTCAGGTTATCACTCCCGCTTTTATGCCCATAGGTTCTATTCTTACCTTGTTTTTTTGCCCATCTTCCATTACCGTCCATGATAATAGCGACATGTTTTGGTATTTTTAATTGATCTGTTGTTGTCATATCGGCCATAGCCACCTCAATATAAAATAGTTTTGACACTTTAATCATATTCATGCATCTACTAAAACGCCCCTCCAACGAGGGGCAGTCTCTGTATCTATTGGTTTACTTATACGGTCATGATTTCTTTTGTCTTGTTGGTAACGTGGTTATCTATATCCAAGATAAATCGATCTGTTAATTTTTGAGTCTGATCTTCCAAGTCCTTCAAGTCATCTTCTGTGATTTCACGGGCTTTTTCAGCTCTTTTGAAATGATCAATGGCATCACGTCGTATGTTTCTTATGGCTATTTTAGAATCTTCGCCTTTTTTCTTGATATCTTTTGTAAGTTCCATACGTCTTTCTTCCGTTAGCTCCGGAAAAATCAAACGGATGATTTTACCATCACTATTTGGTGTTATACCGATGTCTGAAGCATGTAGGGCTCTTTCAATATCCTTTACAATCTTAACATCCCAAGGTTGAATCATAAGCACACGTGCTTCCGGTACTGTTATATTACCGACTTGGTTAAGAGGTGTCGGTTGACCATAATAATCAACTGTCACCTTGTCAAGAACATGAGGGTTAGCGCGCCCTGCACGAATACTGAGAAACTCACCTTCAAGTACTTGGACCGTTTTTTCCATCTTGTCCTCGTATTTCTTTAATTCATCATACATACTAAGTCCTCCTATACCGTTACAACGGTTCCATTTATTTTGTCACTGATAGCGTTGACAATACTGTCCTCATCATTCAAGTAAAATACAGACATGGGCATCTTGTGCTCCAAACACATAATCGCTGCCGTATGGTCCATGACTTTGAGATTCTTTGTTATAACTTCCGATAAACTGATGGAATCAAACTTAATCGCTTTATCATTGGTCTTAGGATCTGAGTCATAGACGCCATCGATATTTTTAGCCAGTAGTATAACCTCTGCCTCAATCTCGATAGCTCTAAGTGCAGCGCCTGTATCGGTCGAAAAGTAAGGATGCCCTGTACCGCCGGCAAAAAAAACCACACAGCCGTTTTTCAAGTGGTTTAAGGCTGAATCCTTGGAGAAACGTTCTGTCATCATACCCACTTCAAAAGGCGTTTGTACTATGGTATCAATACCAATGGTTCTAAACATGGCCGATGTATATAAGGCGTTCATAATGGTCGCCATCATACCAATCTCATCCGCTTTGGTACGATCCATGATTTTACTGCTTCTGCCACGCCAGAAGTTACCACCACCAATAACCACACCGATTTGGACACCTTTATCAATCAGTTTTTTTACTTGGTTTGCTACAACCATCACATTGGTTTCATCAAATCCTACAGACTTGTCGCCTGCCAGTGCTTCACCACTTAGTTTTAACAATACTCTTTTATAATTAGACATCTCAACACCTCTAATAATTAATTTAACATAAGTTTGGATTATTTACCAGTCTAAAAAAAAGAAGCACCAACGTGCTTCTTCATTTATTCTTTTAGCCTTGCATTTGTCGTGCAACTTCTTCAGCAAAGTTTTCTGATTTCTTCTCAATACCTTCGCCTGTTTCAAAACGAGTAAATGCCTTGACTTTAATGTTAGCGCTTTGTTCTTTAGCTACTTGCTCAACATACTTCGCTACCGTAAGGTCTCCGTCTTTTACATAGGGTTGATCCAATAAACAGATTTCTTTGAGTTGCTTATTCAAACGCCCGATAATCATTTTATCAATGATGCTGTCCGGTTTATCTGGGTTTTCATTTTTTGCTTGTTCTTTTAGAATTGCACGTTCTTTTTCTATATAGTCTTCTGATACTTCTGAACGGTCAACATGAAGTGGGCTTACTGCAGCAATCTGCATCGCAAGATTACGTCCACATTCAACAACAGCTTCGTTTACAACATCTGACTCTAGTTCTACAAGTACGCCGATCTTACCACCCATATGGATATAGGACGCTACAACTCCGTTTTCTACCACTACTTTTTTGAAACGTCTAATTTTTAGGTTTTCTCCAATAACAGAAATCTTACTGGTTAAAACTTCGTTCACAGTTGAACCGGAAACAAAAAGACTTTCTTCTCCTAAGAAGCTGTCTATATCTTCTGCTGTCGTTTTTGCAGCTTGTTTGGCCACTTCTTGAACATAGTTCTTGAATAAGTCATTTTTCGCCACAAAATCCGTCTCTGAATTCACTTCAACAATTGAAGCAATGTTGCCATCAACAAATGTATCTACAAGTCCTTCTGCTGCTATTCTACCTGCTTTTTTAGCAGCTTTTGCGAGACCTTTTTCTCTAAGTACCTCTACTGCTTTTTCCATATCACCATTTGCTTCAGTCAATGCGTTTTTACAATCCATCATGCCTGCGCCGGTGCTCTCTCTTAGTTCTTTTACCATTGCTGCTGTTACTGCCATGATCTTACCTCCATAATGTTATCTTATTTTTTGTTGACGTAAAAAATGCTTCAACCATTAAGGGTTGAAGCATCAATGGTTTTATTCAGCTGCTACTTCTTCTGCTGGATGGTTTTGTAATCCTTGATTTGCTTCAATAACGGCATCTGCCATTTTGCCTGTTAATAATTTTACGGCTCTGATGGCATCATCGTTACCTGGAATAACGTAATCGATTTCGTCCGGATCACAGTTTGTGTCTACGATGGATACAAGAGGAATATTTAAAATATGTGCTTCTTGTATTGCAATTCTTTCTTTTCTTGGATCAACGATGAAAATAATGTCAGGAATCTTTTTCATTTCCTTGATACCACCAAGGTTTTTCTCAAGTTTTTCCATTTCATGTTTCATACCGATTACTTCTTTTTTTGTGTATAGATCAAATGAACCATCTTCTTGCATTCTTTCAAGCTCTTTCAATCGTTTTACACGGCCTTGAATGGTCTTGAAGTTTGTTAACATACCACCCAACCATCTTTGGTTGATGTAGAACATGCCACAACGCTCTGCTTCTGATTTGATGGATTCTTGTGCTTGCTTTTTCGTACCGACAAACAATACTGTACCACCGTCTGCTACTACATCTTTGATTGCGTAGTATGCTTTGTCAACAAGTCCGGTTGTCTTTTGTAAGTCAATGATGTATATCCCGTTTCTTTCAGTGTAGATATACTCTTTCATTTTAGGGTTCCATCTTCTTGTTTGATGTCCGAAGTGAACTCCTGCTTCTAATAATTGTTTCATTGAAATAACGCCCATTTTAGTACCTCCGTTTTGGTTGATTTCTTCCGCATTTTTCATCTTTTTCACAGACCACCCTTTGGTGGCACCTTGTCAAAAATCCAAATGCGTGCTATTTTCACGTCTGCTATTGTATCATATCAAAGTCACATTAGCAAGCATTATTCATTCAATTTTGTCCATGATCAGCACAATTTATAAGCCAAAAAAAGCCTAGAGAAAAATAAAGGAAGTAACCTCTACTCATTCGAAGTTCCTTCCTTATAATCCATACCATAGCTTTTCGCCATCTTTATAATATAATCCTTTGTTAGTAAATCAACATCCTTGATTTCTGTTATATAGATCATGCCTAAGTCTCTGGCCATTTCTACAATTTCTTCTGTGGTTGGCGTCGCTTCGTTCTGTTTCGTTTGTAGACTGACGATGAGACCATAAAAAACGATGGACATGATAATCAAGGTTGTCCCAACGCCTTTTAAAAAACCTTTTACTTCCATTTTTTCCATATGAACCTCATTCAAATAAATTGATGACCAACTGTACTTCACCTTGGCCGATGTTTAAGATTTTGGCTATTTCAGCTGCTTGATAACCTTGATGTTTCATTTCCAATATCTTTATATTGGTATTGGTGGAAGCTGCTTGCAATGTTTTTTCTTCTGTTTTTTCTTCTGTTTTAACCCTTGTTGGCTCTTTTGAGTCCACGCGTATCAAGGTATCATCAAATCGTGTCGTCTGAATTTGACGTACCAATTTCTCCTTTTCAGAAATCATTTGATAAAGGAATAAGAGTTCTTTATGTTTTTTTTCCATCTCTTTTTGAACATAGTCATGGTATTCGTTCATTTCTACGATTTTTTCATTAATAATGCTAATTTGTTTTCGAAAAGTTTCGTCATCAAGGGCTGCTTCATCTTGATTCAGTGTCTTTTTAGTCCTATCATATAGGAAACTTAATACGATAAACAATATACCTACTGCAATAAAACTTAGTGTTAACCCATCATATATTGTCACATCATGCTCCTAAATTCTTATATCAATTTTATGGTCAGATTTTGGTGGTTGTACCGGTTCCTGAAAACCATTTTTATTGCCTTTTTTTCGATTGTTCTGATAGTCATTACGTCCTTTTTTACGAGCATCCGCATCCGTACCCGCTTTGGCATCCTTTTGTGATGCGAAGACAGTTTGCCCTTCTTTGTGCCGCCCTCTATCCGTAGCTACAGAGCCCTGATCCTGTAACAATCCTGATTTTTGTTGGTCTAAATGACTGATTCTTGAAACTTCTGACATCTTTGGTATGGCAACTTGCAAATCAATGGGTCTAATAGGCATGAGCACACCTCCTTAATCCAGATCCGTCTGGTTTGAAAACAAATGCTATAGCATAAAGCCTAAAGTGATGATACTTTTATATCGGCACCTTTTTTAGTAATGATAACACCTTTAATCTCATCCCTGATATGTGTGCTTATATTTCCAATCGATATCTTAACACCGGTATAAAGTTCGTTGCTAACTTTTACAACGCCGGCATTTTTATTTTCTACTTCTGTTTGCATGGTTTCATATTTCTTTTTGCTTTGCGTCAACTTGTTGGTTAGAAAAATCTTGTTTCGTACAGCTGACATATACATTTCCTGCTTATCATCATCCAATTTTCCTGACATTTCTTTTCTTTTGTTAAGGAGTTGAATGACTTGTTCTATTTTTGATAGCTCGCTTTCCATTTTGGGGATTTCTCTTTTTAGTTCTCCATATTCGGATAGCATTATGGGATCAATACCAACTTCCACATTGGTAATAGTACCCATATGGGAACCAAGAATCCTAGTGGTTACGCCTTGTCCGGCGCGTACTGTACCACCTGAAATCATACCTTTCTTACCTTCTACAGTGATGGTGCCTTTACAGGTTACGATACTATGTAATATGGCTTCACTATGAACATCACCTCCAGCAGTCACATTGGCGTTTTCAATATATTTGGCCTTAATATTATTGGCCGCCTGTATATTGCTTTTTCCCATGCCCTGTATACCTTTATGAAGTATGATACTACCGCCCGAAATAATCTCTGCACCTTCTACGACACCAAGTACCTCTACATCGCCTCTGGCTTTAACCTTGAAGCCAGTAATCACGTTACCATGTACGATGACTGTACCGTCAAAATCAATGTCCCCAGTAGAGTTTCCCACATTGTTTGGTACATCATAGGCATCATTGACAACAACTTTATCATCTACAATCTTAACGAGACCATCACACGCGGCATAGAGCTCTGTCTTATCTTCATTAATCGTGATGTTCTTACCATACTTTAATTTGACCAACTTGGCCTTCTTAGGTGTAAGTAAATTCCCATGAAGATCGATACCGTCAACGCCTTTGATGCCTGGTATCAACCTGGATAAAAGTTGGTCTGTTTTTACATGAGCAATAACATTCAACTTATGATAATTAACATTCCCATCCGCATCCATCGTAGGGCGTACATCATTTTCCGTCTTAAAATAATGTTCAATAACGGCTTCTGTTTCGTGGGTTGGTGGTGTTCCTTTGGCAATCAAATAAGCACTATTGACTTCTCTTTCTATTTCAAGTGCTTCTAACAACTCAATGTCTACACCATGCTTGACGCCTCTTGAACCCAAGTCTTTAATGATTTCTTCTTTGTTAAAGGGTCTGCTTGACTTATAGAATGTTATATAAGCCGACATTTTATTTTCAGATATCTCAATTCTAAAATATTCTTCATTTTCATCTGACACTTCAATTGGTTCTGCTATTTTCATCTCTATGCGCTCAAAGCCCTCCATCATTAATAGTTCTTCTAATGATGCAAGGTCATACATTTCAATATTCATATTTTTTAGTTCATTCTTTATTTCTTGAATTTCTACGTTCTTTCCGCCATCTTTTGCTTCAAAAACTTCTAAATAAAACCCATCATTATTTGTTTTAATCTCAAAGTAGCCGTCGTTAATATTCGCTCCCATAAACACCATCCTTTATAGTGATGATAGCAATTCAATATTATTCCCCAATAATTGCTTCATTTTCCCAAGTGCCTTTGTGTGTAACTGACTGATTCTTGATTCTGATACCTCCATGATATGGCTAATTTCTTTTAATGTTAATTCTTCATAATAATACAAGGTGATGACCTTACATTCTTTTTCTGATAAGCTGCTTATGGCATCAACCAACATTTTTTTCAATTCTTTTTTTTCTAAATTCGCTTCAGGCAACATGAACCTTGATTTGTTAAGGGGTTCTACGTTATTTTCTCCACCTTTTTCAACATAATCTTCCAAAGAAGTGAGTTTTAATGCTTTTGTCTGATCTTGCCATTTTAAATACTCATCGACTGAAATATTCATTTCCTCAGCCATATCCATATCTGTAACAGGTCTGTTCAGTTCTGATTCTAACTTCTGATATGTGCGTTCGATGTCCTTCTGCTTTTTCCTTACGGATCTTGGAATCCAGTCCATTTTTCTTATGTTATCTAGAATGGCACCTCTAATTCGAAGTGAAGCATAAGTCTCAAACTTAATGCCTTTGTCATAGTCAAATTTGTCAATGGCATCTATAAGTCCAAATACCCCATAACCTACTAAGTCATCAAATTCAACATTATTGCCTAAATACATACTTAATCTGCCGGCCACATATTTGACCACTTGAGCGTATTCTATGATCAACTGTTCTTTGATTTTTTTGTCTTTGGTTTGGCTATATATCTCCCATAGCTTATCTGTGCTTTGCTTTTCCATTGTGTGCCTCCATATAATTAGGATTCATCATCTATGTCTTTAGACGCTTCTTTTCCTTCTTCAAGGCTTTTAACTTCCCTGTCTAATAATTGTTTCTCCTTTTCTCTGGCCGTTTGATCTGCTTTTTCGGTAATTCTATTTAACATCATCTGTATTACCGTACCCAAGATAAAAAAGATAATCAAAACAATCATCAAAGTATACACAAGATGATTCAAGGCGTATTTGGAAATCATGCTAATAACTGTAACAATAATGCCAGCTATCAGCATTATAATGATGTTCAGATTTTTAAATGGCATAATGACCTCACTATATTGTTTTTGGCGGTTTACCTATTGTCTTGATGAGTAAATCTCCAGTTTCTGAGTAGAACTCTATGGTCCTACCATAGTTTTCACCTATATCTTCAGATAATAACCTAATCCTTAATGCATCGAGCTTCTTTTTTGAAGCAATTGCGTTTCTCTCTCCGATTCTCATTAAGTCATTGGTGCTACCAAATGAAAACATTTGAGCACCTCCGGCTATCTTGGACACAAGTCTATTTCTTTTGGCACCTAAAACTTCCATATCTTTGATGAGCTGATCAATCGCTGTATCTGCAAATTTTGCTACATTGCTGTTATTTCTAATTTGCGTACTATCCGGTAGCATTACATGGGCTAAACCGCTGACTTTTGTGATAGGATCATATAATATGATGCCGACACAAGAACCCAAACCAAGCGTTGTCAGAACATCTGGCGATTTACAAGTATTTAAATCCGCCATCCCCACTTTAATCATATTTGCAGCCATTAAGTATCAATCCCCAAACTTCTTAATATTATGCCATATGAAGGCATGTCCGGTATTAGAATGAAATACCCAAAAACATTTTCACGGTCACCACCAAAATCTGTTTGAATCAGAAGTGCTTTGTCACCTACCTTACCAAACTCGATAGCAGGTACACTGAGTATGGCACCTGCCATATCAATTGCCATATAGGGTATTGTTGCAAGAATTTTCAGATTGGTCAAGGAGGACAATGAGGATAAATAAGCACCTGATATGATGTTGCCAATCTCTTTTAATGCTGATAAATCCATCTCATCAAAGTCATCAAAGTTATCAATATTCTTACCCATGAGCATGTTAATCAGTATATGGGCTGCTGACTGTTCAAGAACAAACATAATCATACCGCTAATTTCGCCTTCTAGACCCAGCAGGATACCAACAATTGGGTTTTCCGCACCGCCTAGAACTTCTGATAAATCCTTAAACTCCAATACTTTTACAACCGGTATACCCATGTCAATGCGCCTGTTAATCAATTGTGATAAAGCTGTTGTCGCATTCCCGGCTCCGATGTTTCCGATTTCTTTTAAAATATCCAGTTGTACACTATCAATGTTATCAAAATTATCCATCATCACCTAATCCTTTCTATGCTTTCAAAGGGTCATTCACCTTGATGAGCTCTTCAATGTTTAATAGCGTCACAAGAGACTCTCCTACTTTTCCCACTCCAAAAACATAGGCATCTTTTTCTTCATGTGATTCTCTACTGATATTGTCGATGTCAGCTTCTGATAACTGGATAACTTCTTTGACTTCATCTACGATCAAGCCAATCTCATTGCCCTCTAACTTGACAAATATGATACGCGTATTGTCCGTTAGGACATCTTCTTCCATATCAAATTTTAATCTTATACTCATGACCGGTATAATGTCACCACGTAGATTAACGACGCCTTTTATATAATAAGGGGCTTTTGGTACACGGGTGATATTAATCATTCTTACAATGTTTTGTACAAATTGAATGTTGATGCCGTATTGCTCAACACCTAATTTTACTACAATAAATTGAGATAATTCCATTTTTTGTGCATTTTCATTATTATCCATATTAATACCCTCCATTATACCAGTGAATTAACGTCAAGTATCAGAGCTACTTCACCGTCACCAAGTATCGTTGCACCGGCAATCATCTTCAAGTTCGTTAAGTATTTTCCTAGTGTTTTGATAACGATTTCCTGTTGTCCAATGAGTGAATCTACCACAAAACCAGCCAACTTGTCACCTTTGTTTACTATAACCACCGTTATGGATGTTTTATTCTCATTTTGTGCCTGTAGGTCTAATTTATCATGTAGTCTGATGATAGGAATGACACGTCCTCTAAGGTTGATGACTTCTGAACCCTGAATATATTTGATATCCGAGATTTTGACATCTTCGATGTTTTGAATGGAATTAAGTGGTATTGCGTATTTTTCTTCATTCAAGTGTACCATCAATGCCTGTATAATCGCTAAGGTTAGTGGTAATCTAATGATGAAAGTACTACCTTTACCAAGTGCAGTCTTAACTTCAATGTCACCGCCAAGGGCTTCTATCTTAGTCTTAACAACATCTAGACCAACGCCACGACCGGATACATCTGAAATCTTATCCGCGGTTGAAAAACTTGGTCTAAACAACAATTCTATGATTTCTTGATCGCTCATCGTGTTCGCTTGATCATAGCTAATCGCACCACTATTAATGGCTTTGTTTTTCACTTTAGTTACATCAATACCCGCGCCATCTTCACCGACTTCAATAACAACATTGTTGCCGTCTTGATATGCCTTAAGATATACGTTGCCTGTTGCATCTTTACCACTTCTTACACGAGTATCCGGTGTCTCAAGGCCATGATCTCCTGCGTTACGAATAAGATGTACCAATGGGTCTCCTATTTCATCAATAACTGTTCTGTCAAGCTCAGTCTCTTCACCTGACATATGTAAGACCATTTGTTTGTTCAGTTTTCTGGACAAATCCCTTATAAGTCTTGGGAATCTATTAAACACTCTTTCAATCGGTACCATTCTAACTTTCATAACGGCATCGTGCAGATTGGTTGTGATTCTTTCTAAGTATTCAATTTGTTCAGAAAAATTGGTGTTTGTATTCTCAACGGTAAGTAATCCGTTCTTAATAATGATGAGCTCGCTTACTAGATTCATTAAAGTATCTAGTCTTTCAATGTCGACCCTAACCGTTCTATTGGTTACAGGTTTATTGGCAGACTTAGAATCCGTATCTTTTGTTCTTCCTTTTTGTTGATCTTCCTCTTCATCCTTTAAGTCATCTTCATCACTTACAGGCGCAGTAATCGCTGTTTCAAGATCAACTTCATCAATTAAAACTTTTTCCACTTCAGCAATATTCCCCAAATCATGTTTAAACTTATCTTCACCTTCTGAGGACACCACTACAACCGAAAAATCAAAGTCAAATTTTTCATCTTCTATGTCTTGAACGGCTGGATCTGATTTTATGATTGATCCAAGTTTTTCCAGTGTTCTAAATATAATGAAAGCTCTTGCTGATTTAAGTACACAACCTTCTGATAAATAGATGGTTATGCCAAAACTTTTTAGGTTCTCTTTTTTCGCCTGAACAACAGCATGTCGTTCAAAATCAGTAAACACAAGAGCTTGATGTTTTCGTTCGTTTACGATTTCATCTGTCTTTGTATCTTGACTTACCGTTGCTTCCGCTTTTGTGGTTGCATTGGCTGATTTTTTATCACCATTTAGGGCAGCATTAAGCGCATCGATGATCGCTTTATATTCTTTCTCACCTTCGTTACCGGTTTGAACAATGGATTCTACATATTGCTCTAAAGCATCCAGACATTTGAACATTGTGTCTAATAAATTGGCATCAATTGCCATATTCCCCAGTCTGATTTCTGATAATACGTTTTCCATGTCATGGGTCAGTTGGTTCATCCGCTTAAAGCCCATGGTTGCCGCCATACCTTTTAAAGTATGAGCTGATCTAAATACTTCGTTAATTAAATCCTTATCACTTGGCTTACTTTCTAGGGCCAATAAGCATGTGTTTAGGCTTTGTAAATGTTCTTTTGACTCATCAATAAAGATCTCTAGATATTGACTTACGTCCATTAAAGCACCCCCAATTTCTTGGTAATCGTTTCTGATATTTTATTTAGTGACACAATTTCGTTGGCAAGACCGGCCTCTACCACTGACTTTGGCATGCCGTATACGACACATGAAGCTTCATCTTGAGCAACGATATGAATGTTTCTCTGACCACATAGTTCTTTAAGTCCCAACGTGCCATCTGCTCCCATACCCGTCATAATTACACCAACATATTCTCTCTGCCTAAGCTTGGCTATTGAGCGCATCATAACATTTACAGCCGGTTTATGACCGCCAACAGGTTCTTCATTCGATAGCTCTATGAATAAAGTACCATCACTTTTCTCGCCCACAATCAAATGACGATCTCCCGGTGCTATATAAGCCCAACCGTTCTTGATGACATCACCATGCTCTGCTTCTTTGACGTTAATACTGCTTAATTGATCCAACCTATTTGCCAATGATTTTGTGAATCCAGGTGGCATATGTTGTACAACTACAATACCGGCATCAATATTGGAAGGTAGATAAGGCAACACGTATTGGAGTGCTCTTGGACCACCCGTTGATGTGCCAATTGCAACAAGCTTATTACTCACACCTTGCTTCGTTGTCATCTTTGCTGCTTTTTGACTCGAAATAATTGTACTGGCCGTTGGTGGTTTCATTTCTACAACCTTACGTTTACCAACATTGGCTGCTAAAAAGAGTTTCTCCAACAACTCTACTTTGACTTCTTCTGAATTAACCTTGAATATGTTACTTGGCTTGCCTAAAAAATCTATGGCACCAAGCTCCAATGCTTCTATCGTCTCTTTTGCACCTTCCTTTGTGAGGGTGCTCATCATAACAACCGGTGTTGGCATTGTTGATTGAAGCTTTTTTAACATGGTTAGTCCATCCATGACTGGCATTTGAACATCTAATGATATAACATCCGGGTTTAGCGCTTTAACCTGTTCAAGACCTTCTTTACCGTTAGATGCTGTTCCGACAACTTCAAATCTACTGTCAGAACTAATTATATCACTAATTACCCTTCTCATGAATGCAGAGTCATCAATTATGAGAACTTTTTTTGTTTTTTCCATCTTCATCACAATCCTTTTTTGTTTTTTCTACGGCGTCTTTCCTCTTCAAAAATAAATTTTATGATTATTTCTCTTTCTTCTATCGTTATTTCATCAAAGACAACGCGATTTTCATAGATGTTATCTTGTGCTCTCAAATTGGATGATTCTACTATGACACCTGAAAGATAGAGATGGCATTCTTCCTGTTCATAGTTCAATTGTAAGTGATTGATAACGCCTTTCTTATCCAATAATTTTTTCTTGGAAGTAAAGCGTATACCTCCACCACTGATGTCAAGAATAATACCTTCTTCCCATTCACCATTATCATCATCTTTGTAGTGAAACGTCAACATACAATCCAAGCGATAGTATTGCCTGCGTTGATATTTTTGAAGTGCACTATGAACCTCAAGTTTAATGAGGTATAGGTTATCATCTCTTATACGCTCGGTCACCGCTACTTCACATCTATATAAGCCATTGCTTGTATAAACACACATACCATAATTCTGGTTGAGCTCTAAAGAAATAATCCTACCGCTTTCCATAGGTGCCAGTATAATGATTTCTCCCTCTTCTGAGACTTCCTGTATCTTACTTATATACTTTTCTTGTTTTTCTCCCATGAGTTGTTGAACTTCAAGTTCAATCTTATCCCCTACCTCAATACCTTTATACATAGCCACCATCCTTATGTGAATTTTTTCAATCTTAATATATTATTAAAAAGGTTGCCAAGTCCTCGCTCTTGTTCCGGTTGTGGTGTTCCGTTAATCATTCTGTCTGCCAATTCTTCAAACCCCTTCGTGATGATGGATTTTGGGAAAAGAATGGAGACAGGCTTTTGTTCAACGACAGCTTTAACCAAGTGCTTGTCGTTCGGCAAATACCCTATATTCGTTAAGTCTAAGTCAAGGTATTTATTGGTAACCTTATTCAACTTGTTAAAAATCTCTTTGCCTTCTGCTATGGTATCTGTTCTGTTTACCAGTAGGTTGATGAGTTTTTGGTCAACATTGTTATGACGACGCTTAATGGCTTTTAAAACCGCATAGGCATCTGTTATGGATGTTGGCTCAGGGGTTGTTACTAATAGTACTTCACTTGAAGCTGCTACAAAGTCAAGAACTGAATCCGATATACCTGCACCCGTATCAATAATTATTATATCAGCTAAACGGTCCAGTTCATATAGTTTTTCAATCATAAAGGCCAACTGGTTTTTATCCAAACGTAATAGTTCTTGAACACCAGAACCGCCAGAAATGAATTCAATGCCAAGTGGACCTGATGTAAGAACCTCTGTAATATCCTTGTTATTATAGATCATATCAAACATATTATATTTAGGAACAATGCCAAATATAACCTCTACATTTGCCAGTCCAAAATCTGCATCAAAAATAATAACCCTTTTTCCAAGTTTTTTAAACTGAATAGCCAGATTCACAGATACATTCGATTTCCCGACGCCACCTTTACCGCTTGTCACGGTAATGACACGAGCGCCAATAGGTTTTATACTTGCATCAGCTCTTTTTACAATATTTCTTAGATTAGCCGCTTGATCCATATCATTCATTGCCCCCTAATACTTGTCTAGCAATTTCATGTGGATTAATGTCACTGATATCATCAGGAACGTTTTGTCCAAATGTCACATAAGATAGCTTAGCCCCAGTCGCTAGTTTCACATTCAATACATTACCATAACAAGTCGTTTCATCCAGTTTTGTGAATATTATTTTGTAATCTGTCATTGTGTCATACACACTGGTAATGTTCATCAGGTCTTTATAACCCGTTGCTACACTTAGTACAAGATAAACCTCTTTTTCATCTACAGCATTTAATAGCCCTTTTAATTCATTCTGATGTTCTATATTCTTATGCGATCGACCTGCAGTATCAATCAGTATTAAGTCTTTGTCTTTGAAGTCATTGACCGCTTCAGTTAATTCTTCCTTTGTATACACGACTTTAATGGGAATGTTTAAGATATTCGCATAGGTTCTTAGTTGTTCTACTGCAGCAATTCTGTAAGTATCCGAAGTGATGAGTGCCACATCCTTACCCATATTCAGTGTGAAGAAGGATGCAATTTTGGCTATTGTCGTCGTCTTACCTACACCTGTTGGCCCAACAAAAAAAACCGTGTTTTTTTTGTCCTCATTAATAGTCGCATGATCGGATAACAGTTTGATGATTCGTTTATAAACGACAGCAATAACATCTGTGACCTCTTCTTGATCATCACTGTTCAAACCTGAAATACCGGCTGTCAGTTGGTTTACAATCTCTTCTCGGACCTCATGGTCGATGAGTTGTTCATAAACCTCTTTGATGACAGATGCATTCACAACTTCATGGCTACTTTCAACTTCTTGTGTCTCCATCTTGTCTCTTCTGTTTTCATCCGGTAATTTGTCGATTAGAGATTTAAACTTCTCAAGATAAGCCTTTGCTTCATTTTCTTCCTCCTGCATCCGTTCTTGCACAACCGGTTGTTGGAAGGTTTTTTGTGTCTGCCTTTTTCTTAGGAAGTTAGGCTCCCTATCACCATCATCCAAAAGACTATGGTCATCAAGGGCTGCCGTCACTTCTACATAAGGTTTTTTGAAGAGCTTGTAGAAACCTCTTGGCTTTATATTCTTAACACTAACGATTAAGGCTTCTTTTCCCAGCTCTTCTTTCACTTTGAGCATGGCGTCCTTTTCATTGGCGCCCTCATATTTTCTGATCTTCATTATATGGTCACCATCCCCACTGATTGTAATTCGATAGTTGGATCAAGTTCACTATAGGATATGACAATAATATCCGGATAACGTTCCTCAATCATTCTTTTATAATATATTCTAACGATAGGTGACGTCAAGATAATTGGCACGCGTCCAGATGCAACTAATTTCTCAGCTTCTGATCCTGTTGCCTTTAATACCTTTTCCATGGATTCCGGATCTAAAGTAAGATAGGTCCCTTGCTCGGATTGTTTGACATGGTCCATAATCAACTGTTCTATCGTCGGATCTAAGGTGATGACTTGATTGGTTTCACCATCAAAGAATTTTGCACTTATTGAACGTTTTAGTGCTTGTCTTACATATTCAGTCAATAAGTCCGGGTCCCTAGATACACTTGCGTTATCTGCTAGAATCTCAAAGACAGTTACCAAGTCTCGAATGGAGATACCTTCTTTTAACATGTTCATAAGCACTTTTTGAATCTCACCAACGGACAGTAGTTTTGGTACTAATTCTTCTACCAGTGTCGGATGATTTTCACTTACGTTATTGATTAATATTTTGACATCTTGTCGTGTTAGAAGTTCATGTAGATGCTCTTTTACAATCTCTGTCAAATGGGTTGCGATGATTGAAGGTGGATCTACAACGGTATAACCAAGGGTCTCGGCTCTTTCTCTCTGTCCTTCCGTTATCCATAATGCTGGGAGTTTGAAGGCCGGTTCAATCGTCTCTATACCATCAATCTCCTCTTCTACATATCCGGGGTTCATGGCCATATAATGGTCAAAAAGAATCTCACCTTCTGCTATCTGCGTGCCTTTGATTTTGATGATGTATTGATTTGGATTCAGTTGAATGTTATCCCTAAGTCTTATAATAGGAACTATTGTTCCTAATTCTAAAGCAATCTGCCTACGAATCATGACCACCCTATCCAGTAGATCACCGCCTTGGCTGACATCTGCAAGTGGAATGATACCATAACCAAATTCCAATTCAATCGGATCCACTTGCAATAAGGATACGACATTTTCCGGCTTCCTAACCGCCTCTGCTTCAACATCTTCTGACGAGATTTCTTCTTCAATTGCTTGAACTTGCATTTCAGTTTGCATCCTTCTACCTACTAAAACGATACCAAGTCCGAATCCACTGACGATAAATGGATTAAGTGGGGTAACGATGCCAAGAAAAATCAACACACTTCCTGCTAAGTAGAGTACTTTTGGCATTGAACCTAACTCTTTTAACAATGTATCACTAACATCGGCTTCTTTTGATACTTTGGTTACCAAAATACCGGTTGCAAGAGAAATCAACAGTGCAGGAATCTGACTGACCAGACCGTCACCAATTGTAAGTATGGTGTAAACACTAAGGGCTTCACTGACTTCCATACCCTTGTTAAAAATACCAATTAATATACCGCCAGTAATGTTGATCATGGTTATGATCAATCCGGCTATGGCATCTCCTTTTACGAACTTACTTGCACCATCCATGGAACCGTAGAAACTGGCTTCATCTTGGATTTTTTGTCGTCTTTCTCTGGCTTGAAGTTCATCTATAAGTCCGGAGTTCAAATCCGCATCAATGGCCATCTGTTTACCGGGCATAGCATCTAGTGTAAACCTTGCTGCTACTTCTGCAACTCTCTCTGATCCTTTTGTAATAACCATAAAGTTGATGATGACCAAGATAATAAAGATGACGATACCGACGACCAGGTCACTACCACCTACAAAACCTCCAAAGGTCTCAATGACGTTACCGGCTTCACCTGTTGTCAATATTAATCTGGTAGAGGAAACGTTTAGAGCCAAACGATAGACGGTTACAAAAAGTAATATGGATGGGAAAGAAGACATTTCAAGTGCTTCTCTCGCAAAAAGTGCATTGAACAATATAATGAGCGCTAATGCAATATTTAAGGTGATGAATAAATCCAAGAAGATAGAAGGTATAGGTAATATCATGATGATTATGGCCATGATAAGAAACATACCAATAATGATATCCCCAGCTTTCATCTTCATACTCTAGCACCTTCTTTCTGACTATTCTTCAAGTTATATACAAATGCCAAAACTTCGGCAACAGTCTGATAAAGTTCCGGTGGGACCTCGTCCCCAATCTCTACTGTATAATATAATGTTCTGGCCAAAGGCTTGTTCTCAACAATCTGAATGTTAAGTTCACTTGCTTTTGCTTTGATTCTCCCAGCCATAATATCAGCACCTTTTGCAAGCACATAAGGCGCACCGAATGTATCTTCATCATACTTAATGGCAACCGCAAAATGAGTTGGATTGGTGATAACAACATCTGCTTTCGGCAAATCCTGCATCATACGGCGCATGGAAGCTTCTCTCATCCTTTGTTTGATTTTGGATTTGATCTCCGGATTACCTTCTGATAGTTTATACTCATCTTTGATCTCTTGTTTTGACATTTTCAACTTCTTAGCCAAACTAAACTTTTGGTATATAAAATCAATAACGGCTACAATCATAAAAAACATACCGATATGAATCCCAATGTCAAGGGCTATATCCATAATCAGTGCATAAGTCTCAAGCACCGGTAATTCATAAAATAAATAGATCAGATTCTCATATTCCCTAAGAGAAAAATACACAATCGTCAAAATGATGACTATTTTTATAATTGACTTTATCAGTTCTATCACTGTTTTTAATGAAAACATCCGTTTCAAACCACTGATTGGGCTGATATTGCTGAGTTTGGGTTGCATTGGTTTCATATTGGGTTTCCAGCCTACTTGAAATAAATTGGCAAGAAAAGCTACAAGAAATGAAATCATGCACAAAGGGACAATCATAAATGCACCCTCAATCAAAACATGTTGCATCAAACTTTTTGCAAAATCAGGTGTTATTTCCCTTGTCCCAAAGAGATTAGTAAGTTCTTCCGTAAGTTTGATTGTGCGTTCAATGATGTTCGGCCCTAAAATTTTAATAGATGCAAACATAATGACCAACATAAAAGTGGTCGTAATCTCATTGCTCTTAGCAACTTGACCTTCTTCTCTCGCTTTTTCCTTTTTTCTTGGCGTTGCTTGTTCTGTTTTTTCGCCACCACCGCCACCCTCAGCAAAAAGCTGAAGATTCATCGGAAGACGTGTGCATCTGTTTTTATCGTTCATCATCTTGGCATCATACCTTCTATAATATCTTGCATCAACTTTTCTGTATCGCTGATGATTACGTCACTAATGATTGAGAATAGAGCTAATGTCAAATAGATTGTAATGACTCCTAATAATATCTTAATGGGAAACCCGATAACAAACATATTCAATTGAGGTACAGCTCTTGCTAGGACACCAAGCACGACATTGGTAATAATCATAACAAAGAATACGGGGGCTGCTATTTGGAGTGCTAATACAAAGTATGTTTCTAAATATTCAACAATACTTGAATAAAGTTGATTGGATAGAGACATCTTTCCTAAGGGAATCAAATAATAACTGTTAATCAGTGCTCTTAGAAACATATGATGAGCATCGGTAACTAAGGTAACCATAATTAATAGGTAGTAATATAGATTACCGGTAATGGTTAATTGAATCTGACTTGTAGGGTCAAATACATTCACCATGGAGAAGCCAATCTGTGCATCAATGAACTGACCGGACAAGGTGACAATTGAAAACACAATATAAGCGCCAAAACCAATGAGCCATCCCACAAAAAATTCTTTGATCACAATGACCGCAAAATTGACCACGTCCCTACTAGATACAGTCAGCTCAAATGGAATCGTGGCCATAAGAATAACACTTAGGAAAAAAGTGACGGCAATTTTGGCCATATAAGGGACACTTCGATTACCAAACACCGGTACAATCAGCAACAACCCTAAGGCACGAACAAATACCAACAATAAAGCATCCAGAAACATATAAGGATCAGATAATAATAGCTGCATATCCCATCCCCTATCTTATAATATATTGACCGAAATTATCAACAACCTGAACAAAAAGTTCAACCATTCTCCCCATCATCCAAGGTCCAAAAAAATAAACCCCCAAGAAAACGGCAAATATTTTGGGTACAAATGCCAAAGTTTGCTCCTGAATAGATGTTATGGTTTGAAAGACACTGATGAGCAATCCTACTACCAGAGCCAACATTAGTAATGGTCCAGACACGATGATCACCGTCATAACGGCTTGTTGCATCAAATCAATGACCAAATCTTCACTCATATTACCACCTCTTAATCATAAAACGTCTCTACTAATCTGCCAATGATGAGTCCCCATCCGTCCGCCATTAAAAAAAGCAGTAACTTAAAGGGCATTGATATCATAACCGGTGGTAACATCATCATACCCATAGACATCAATACTGATGCTACGACCATGTCAATGACAATAAAAGGAATGTATATCAAAAAGCCGATGATAAAGGCCGCTCTAAGCTCACTGATAATAAAGGCAGGGATAATGACTTCTGTTGGTATTTCTTCATATGTTTCCACTGCTTCTACCTTTGCAATATCCATAAAAAGAGCTAAATCCTTCGGATTTACCTCCCCCAACATAAATTCTCTTATAGGCGCAAGACCCCGTTCAATAGCAACTTCTTGTGATATTTCTCCGGCAGCATAAGGCTGCATAGCATCCACATTAATCTGACTAATAACCGGGCTCATGATAAACAAGGTCAAAAATAAAGCCAAACCAACCAAAAGTTGATTCGGTGGTGTCTGTTGTGTTGATAAGGCACTTCTTACAAAATGCAATACAACGATGATTCTAGTAAAAGAAGTCATCATTATAAGAATAGATGGCGCAAGAGATATGAGTGTCAAAATTACGAGAATTTGAATACTACTCACTACATCTTGTCCATCTTCTGCAGCGCCAACACTCAAATCAAAAGAAAAGGGAATTGGTGCATTGTTTGTTTCTGTAGCATGAGACCTCATTGTGGTGTTACCAAAAAACAAAAGGAACATAGCCAGCACCATCATTATGGTTAAGGCACGCTTTTTATTGTTTGCTTTCATCTATATCTTCCCCTATTTTATTATTGCTATCATGATGTTTAGAAGCGAATTTTTTCATATATGCACTGAAGGGGACCTTATGATCTTCTGAAAATGTCAGCTTTGATTCCTCCACTGACTGAATAAAGGTGATATGGTCTTTTGAGACACCAATGACCATGTATTCACTACCAATACGTATCAACTGCAATGTTTTTTGGGGCCCTACAGGAATCACTTCAATAATCTTCAAATTACTACCATTGCTTTTATTCATTTGAAGATTACCGAGGAATTTTGTAGCAAAATAGGCTGCCCATAGAATCACAAAAAAAAGTATGATGACCGTAATAAACTGTAAATAATCCTTTAGATCCATCTTGAGCTCCTAACCTTTAGCCCGTAACTTTTGAAACCGCCTCAATAACACGTTCGGCTTGAAAAGGCTTAACAATGAAATCTTTTGCGCCTGCCTGAATGGATTCTATAACCATAGCTTGCTGACCCATCGCTGAACACATGATGATATTAGCGTCACCTTTAATACCTCTTATGGCTTTTACTGCTTCAATACCATCCATCTCCGGCATGGTAATATCCATAATCACTAGGTCCGGATTCAACTCTGTAAATTTCTCAACTGCCTTTAAACCATTCTCAGCTTCACCTACTACGTTATAACCATTCTTGGACAGAATGTCTTTAATCATCATTCTCATAAATGCTGCATCGTCCACTATTAATATATTTTTTCCAGCCATTTTTTTCTCTCCTTCGATATATTACAAATGCATCTATTTCATTATAACATACTTCATTAAAATGTATATCATAAAATTTGTCCGGCTTGCTTGATGATATCTGTTATACGTATGCTGAAGTTCTCATCGATAACGACAACTTCTCCTTTAGCTACAATCTTACCATTAACCAATACATCAATAGGTTCTCCTGCCAGCTTATTAAGTTCAATAATCGTACCCGGAGCAAATTCTAATATGTCATGAATCGACTTATGGGTTCTACCCAGTTCTACCGTTACCTCAAGAGGTACATCCATAATCAAATCAATGTTCTCTTTTTGTTGAACAAAAGAGCCCATATCAAAGCTTTGGAATTGTGCCTGTTGGACTTCAACATTTCTTTGATGGGAAGGACTCATACCATTTTGATTATATCCTGGCGGCATCATACCTTGATTCATGCCTTGATTCATGCCTTGATTCATTTGTTGGTTCATGTCAGGTTGTTGATACTGCATCTGTGGTTGCGGTTGTGGCGTACTTGTTTGTTGATTTTGTTGATTTTGTTGTCCCTGATTTGCCACAGGTTTTTCTTGTTTTTGTTCTTCTTTCTCTTTAGTGTTTGAAAAATTATCAGTAATCTTTTGGGCAAATTCAATAGGGTAGAGTTGCATCATTTCACTATCAACCAAATCACCAATCTGCAATCTAAAGGAAACACGAATAAATTCTCCGCCTAGAAACTCGGCTACCTCTGTTTGGTCAAAGGATTCTGTTAGGTCTAGTTGATTCGATATGGGAGGTGCTATATCAATTCTTTTGTTAAACATGGAGGACATCGATGTTGCCGCAGATCCAATCATTTGATTCATGGCTTCACTGATTGCACTTAGATGCAGGTCAGATAATTCTCCATCCGGACTACTTCCATCTCCACCCATCATTAAGTCTGTAATAACTTTAACATCCTCTTCTTTTAGAATGAGCAGATTGGTCCCCTCTAGACCTTCTTTATAAACGATTTGTATGGCAACGCAGGGACTTGAATACTCTTTTACGATATCATCCCAGTGTACAAGCGATACGGTTGGTGTTGTTATAACCACCTTTTGATTGACCAAACTAAACAAAGTGGTTGCCGCTGTACCCATGCTGATGTTTGAAACCTCACCAATGGCATCTTTATCTACATCACTAAGTACGTTACTGGACGTCTCTGTCTTCGTTATATCTTCATCATCATCTAAACCTCTAAGTAGAGCATTTATTTCCTCTTGAGATAACATTTCTCCCATTCATTATTCCTCCTTCCGTATAATCGAAACGATTTGGACCGCATTTTTCTTTTCAAACAATCCTGCTTTGGCTGTGAATTTTTCTAAGTCTCCAACCTTTACTTCTATATCTTCGGTAATTTTCTTATCTAACTTAATAATATCGCCAACCTGAAGATTAATAAAATCATTGACGGTTATAATGCTTTTGCCTAAAATCGCTTTAACGGGGATTTGGGCTTGGGCAATCCTTTTTTCAATGATATCTCTATAAACCTCTTCATTGGATTCTGTCATAGATGAGAACCAGAACTTTGTATTGAGCTTGTCTATAATAGGTTCAATACAAGTATAAGGTATACAAATATTGATTAATCCTTCAACATTACCGATTCTAAGGTTCAACGTTAAAAGGGCGATGATTTCTGTTGGAGAAATAACTTGGGCAAATTGTGAATTGGTTTCAATTTTCTCCAGTCTAGGTTCTAAACTGACCACATTCTCCCAGGGTTCAACTAAAAGATCCACACAAATCGCCATGATTTTTTCAATGATGGCAAGCTCGATTTCCGAAAAGTCTCTTTCTTTATCTAAGGTTTCTCCTTTTCCTCCCAATAGTCGATCAATAATGGAAAATCCGATCTTTACGGAAAAGTCCATCAATACATTGCCTTTTAACGGATATAAATCCATGATACCAAGCAGTATAGGGTTGGATAAAGCGTTTGAAAATTCCGAAAATGATACAGCTTCTGAATTAATAACTTCTACTTGACAGGAAGTTCGCATGTAGGCAGGTAATGCTGTCGAGACGAGTCTTGCGTAATGCTCAAAGATAATCTCTAGTGTTCTAAGATGCTCTTTGGCAAATTTGGAAGGTCTTGCAAAATCGTACTCTTTGACATGTTTGGCGGATGCGTTATGCTTGTATTCCTCTACATCTAGTTCACCCGTATTTAACGCATTCAACAGATCATCTATTTCATTTTGAGATAATACCTCACCCATCACTTCACCACCTTTTTTGTTATGTCATCCTACATTTTATTATTTTGATGATGTTAATAAATTGTTGAAGTAAACATCCACGATAGACTCTGATTCCAGTCGGCTTTGTAAATATAACAGAATCTCGTTTTTTAATGCATCTGTCGATTCAGCGCTGGCAAAATCCTCATAGGATTTGGATTTCATGAGCGTTTCAATGCCGTCTCTTAATATGGTCTCGCGTGTTGTCATAGTCTCTAAGACTTTGGCCGCATCTTTTTCTGTCGCTAAGATGCCAACACCAATTTCAACAACCACATTATGAACTTTATCGGTATTCCCAGTATCATTATAAATGAAAATAAACTTTTCCGAAAAAATAAAGGGTTCAATATCATTCACCGATATTTGTGGCGGACCGTTTTCTTCTAGCTCTGCAGCCTCTTCTTCACCTCTAAGTGCCTTGCTGATACCCATAATGGTGATTAATGAAATCATTGAAAAAATCAAAGATACAATAATCAGCACGACACCTATCATCATAACAATCTTACTCTTATCCTGAGGTTTTTTTGCTACTTTTTCAACGCCATCCTCGTCTAGTTCCGGTTGTTTTTTCTTAGCCATAATTACTCCTTTATTCCATCAATGTCCTTGGACTTACTACTCTGCATTGATTGTATTATACTCTTCTACCTGTACTTCTTCACTTTGAAGAACAATCTTCATTTCGACCCTTCTGTTCTTAGCGCGATTTGCATTACTGTCATTGCTCACAATCGGCCGATACTCACCATAGCCGGTGCATGCGATTTTTTCTTCACTAAAGCCCATATTGTCAATGAGATATTTTCCAACCGCTATGGCACGGCTAGCTGAAAGTTCCCAGTTGCTAGGAAAAAAAGCCGTACGAATCGGTACATTATCTGTATGGCCTTCTATTTGAATATTATAGGCCTCATAACTTTGACCTTTAATCATTTCACCCAGAATTGATATAACGCTTAAGGCTTCCGGTTTGATAATTGCTTGACCACTATCAAATAGGGCTTCACCCGGTATCGTAATCTTAACGAAATTAAGTGCATAGCTCACATCCACTTCTTCCCGTATGCCTTGATCTGTCAGATATGCATTCACCCGTTCATATACTTCCCTTGCTTCATCTAGGGCAACTGCTTTTTTCTGCTCGTCTGAAAGTTCTTCATCTGACTCCGTTGTACCCTCTGAACCTTGGGAAAGACTATTCTCAACAATGATCTGAATGTCACTCAGTTGATTTACACCATTGGTAATCAGATCTGCATCAACAAGGGCTTCACCACCAGGCATAATATCAATCTGATCATTAAAGGATGCTATGGCCTCTTTGAATTTCCTTATATCTACACTAGACATCGAGAACAATAATACAAAAAAGCAAAGTAAGAGCGTTACCATATCGCCATATGTTGCCATCCAAGCGGGCGCTCCTTTTTTTGCTTCTTCTTGTCTTTTTTTCATCTTTACTCACCCTCTTTTTCGTTAGGATTGAGTGAAGCTCTAAGAACCGGTGCTAAGAAAGCTTTTAACTTTTCTTCAATAACTCTTGGATTTTCTCCAGCTTGTATAGATAATAACCCTTCAATCATAACCTCTTTTAATAACATTTCTTGCCCACTTTTAATCTTAAGTTTTTCTGCAAAAGGGGTTGCTACTAAGTTGGCAAGAAGGGAACCATACATGGTGGTTAGCAAGGCTACCGCCATGGCAGGACCGATTGCTGAGGGATCGTCCAAACTTCCAAGCATGTTGATTAGACCGATGAGGGTACCAATCATACCCCAAGCAGGTCCCATTTCTGCTACCTTTTCCCAAAATGAGGCCACTTCTTTATGCCGGCCACCTATAAAAATCAACTCTGTTTCAAGGATATTCCTGACAAGTTCCGGGTCTGTGCCGTCAACAACCAGCATAATTCCTTTCTTCAAAAAATCATCATCGATATTATCAGCCGCTTCTTCAAGAGCCAGTAGCCCTTCTTTACGCGCGACATTTGACAATTCAATGATGTTTCTAATAACGCCGGCTTCATCCACGATTGTGTTTTTAAATGCTTTTGTCACCGATTTTAATGCGTTTATAAATTTGTCCATGGGGTGAATAATCAAAACAGAGGCAAAAGCACCACCAAAGGTAATCATAACAGAAGGTGCATTCCAAAATGCCAATAGACCTGTAAGTCCTTTGTCCAGTATTATTGACATAGCAAAAAAGAAAAAACCTGCCACCAAACCTATAACCGTTGCAATATCCATATGTCCACCTCGATCTTATTCATTCACTCTAATCTGTCTTATAATTGAGTATTTTGGCTTCATAATTAATGATTTTTTCCTGAAGCTCTTCTAGACTTTCACTGATAATAATTATTTTGCCGTTGGTTAGAACCAAAGTTGTATCCGGTTTCTCCTCTGCCGATTCAATGAGTCGGCTGTTTAGCAAATAACTTTGACCGTTCAATCTTGTCACAAAAATCATATCATCTCACCTTTAATGGGGTTGTCGGTTGCTATAGGCAACCGAACAAACACCACAATTTATTAAATTCTACCATTATCTCTTAAGATTTACAAGTTCTTGTAGCAGTTCGTCTGAAGAAGTTATAATTCTTGAATTTGCTTGGAAACCTCTCTGGGTTGTGATCATTTCTGTAAACTCTCTTGATAGGTCTACATTCGACATCTCAAGAACGCCGGAATTGAAACTTCCACCTCTTGATGTAATATCTTGACCGAGTCCGTCAAAGTCGCCTGAATTCGTAGTTGCTACAAACAGATTACTTCCCACTTTTTGAAGTCCTGCAGGGTTTTGAAATGCTGCAACGACAATCTGTCCAAGTAATTTGGTTTGTCCGTTGGTGTATCTACCGATAACTTTTCCATCGCCGCCAACTTCGAATCCGGATATACTACCGGCTTGATTCCCAGAACCGATGCCATTGATGTCACCTGAGATTGCCTCAAGTGTTGTATTACCGGCAAAAAGGGTTAAGTCTCCAAAGTCAACAGACATGGTGCTAAAAGTTGAAAATGGTGTTACCAAGTTGGTCATATCAAATGTGTCAGGTCCTGCTATAATCTTACCTGTAGCAGGATCAAACTCTATAATCTGAGCAATCGGTGCCAACCCTGTAGCCACGCCTACATTCCCGTCTGCATCGGTGATACCAGCGTCTGTTAAAGTGATGGTAAACTGGTTCTCATTGGCTAAAGGCAAGTTGGTAATACGATATTCAGCTGTATATCTATAACCTAAACTATCATAAAAGTTAGCTGTAAAAGGCACACCATTTGGATCTGACAATTGGGTATCATTGATGTTAATATTACCTGATAAAGTTATATTCTCAGTTGCACTAGGTTCAGAATAAAGATTAACCGGATTCAGAATCTGAATCGGCTCAACTTGTCCTTTTTGTACTTCTCCAGTAGCCTGATCGGCTTTCCAACCCATAACATTTAGACCTTCAGGTGTAACCAGATTGCCTGCTTCATCGATTCTAAATGCGCCGGCTCTAGTAAATTTGTTACCTGTTATATCACTGACAACAAAAAAGCCGTCGCCTTCGATTTTAAGATCTAGGGGATTGTCCGTACGTTGTGCCGCACCTTCGCCCATGTCAATATCCACTGAAGATATAGAAGAACCAAGACCTATTTGCATTGGATTTCTACCACCGGTGTTTTCACTTGCGCCACTAGCACCTTGTATGGTTTGACTAAATACTTCACTGAAGGTAACACGGCTACTTTTAAATCCCACTGTGTTAACATTCGCGATGTTATTACCTATAACATCCATTTTTGTTTGGTGAATCCTAAGACCTGAAACACCTGAGTACATTGAACGCATCATAATGTACAACCTCCTTATGTCTATACTGTATCGAAACTTCTCTGTCATTTAAAGTTTCATAGCTTCCTTCATGAGGTCCGGCTATATCAATACAGCACCATCTATGTTTGTAAATACATGTTCTCTAGCTTCTGATTGATCTAGAGCGGTTACAACTGTTTTATTCTCAATATTAACGACTAACGCTACGTTATCCATTAAGACGAGTGATTCTTTGATACCTTTAGCTTCTGCTTTGTTAACGCCTGCCTCTAGTCTGGTCATTTGGTCATCTGACAATTCAATCTGTCTTACATCCAAGCGCATACTGGCATGTTTTGAGAATTTCAGCTTATCTTGACTTTGAATCTGTTGTTGCAAAATATTTGCAAACTTATTGGTGTCTATGTTCTTGTTCTCTATGGATTTGGTTCTTAGTTGTTCTCCTTGAACCTGTCTAATCGGCGGTATGGGTCTATTTTGAATGATCATTCAATTCCGCCTCCTTACTGTCCTTCTTCTACATTTTCAACCGGTTCTTCTTCTGTCTCATCTGCTGTTAAACGGTCAATTTTTTCATTGATAGATACAAGAGCTTCATTCATCTTGTTGATTGCACCAATCATCGCTTCGTTGCTTGTTTCCTTGTCATTAAGCACGGCTTCAACTTTTGCTAGTGCTACATCCACACCATCCACGTTTAGAAATGCTTCTCCACCTTTTAAAGTAACACTTTGTACAACACCTTCTACATACTCACTTTCTCCGGAAACTTCATTGAATGATACACCCAATACAGTTTTCCCTATTAAGCTATATGCTTGTTGCATGGTTGAACTTGTGTTTAGGTTCTGCATCTGCTCTAAAGATGAAAATTGAGCCATTTGTGCTAAGAAGTCCTCATTTTTTGCCGGTTCCAAAGGATCTTGATAACGCATTTGAGTCACAAGTAGTTGAAGAAAAGCATCTTTGTTCAGATTGTCTGACTTGGCTTTATCTTTTGTTGCATCCATACCATATTTGGCCATGATGTCTTGTATAGAATCTACTGTTGCCATTTTGTCACCACCTTACGCTGAGTACTCCACCGTATGTTCCATATTGCCATCCATATCTTTTGGAGTCTCTGTTGACTTGATTTCCGGTTGAGCTACTTCTATATTATGAAGTCTATTCAAACGGTTGATTCTGTCTTGTCTGGTTTTATTAAAAGATTGACGTTGATCACTTTGCTCTTTTTGATGATAATGCAAATTTGCATTGCCGAGCGTTACTTCAATCTTATCCACTTTGATACCTTGTTGTTCGAGCTGACTTTTTAACTGCCCGATGTTACTTTCAATCATTTGTTTCACCACTTCATTTTCTGCCACAAATTGCCCTTTTACCAAACCTTGCTCGGCAACTACCGATACAGCTATTTTCCCTAGGTTTCCGGGGTTCAATTGCAGATTCATGGAGGTTCTTGTGTCAGAGAGATTAACTATGGCTTTTGTTACAATCTGATTGATGATATCGTTTGTACTCACTTGCTGATATTTGACTTCACCAGCCTTATTTACCACAACTACTTCTTTAAGATCTGTTGTGTTCTGAGAAAACAATGTATTAAAAGATTGATCACCTTTTTGTTTACCTGTTTCCTTTTGATCATATTCAGTTGTGACTTTTTGGCTTCTCATATCATGGATTTCCAACTTAACCTCTTGCTTACTACCTTGGCTGTCTTCCGTTTCAGTGCTTATAGCACTTGAAGGGATTTCTCCGTTCATGGCTACCACTTGATTATCTGCCATTGGCATTTTACCTTCTGCTAGATGATTCATTGCAGCTACAACCTCTTCTTCACTCATGTTAACGGATTCAAGTAATGCTTTTAATTCCGTTTGTATCGCTTTAAAGCTTTCAAAAGCCTCACCATGGGTTAATAAAGAAGTCTCTTCTAACTGAAACACTTCGCCAAGAAGTTCTGATAGACTGTTCATGTTTAGTAAATCAAAAACATTCATATCCATAGTCTCCAGATTCAATTGTAGCGTTTCCTCCGGTATGCCTAATAATTCACTGACGATGGTTAATGCCATCTGCTCAAGTGCACTATAGTCGACCATAATCATGTCTTCTGTAACAGTCTCAAGTTCTGATGTTTCCTCAACCGTTTTCTCTTTGGTTGTTGCATTCGGTGTCTTTGTTTCCGTTTCATTCATTGGCTTGATTTTTTCTTTTTGGTCTTCGGCTGGGTCGCTATTTTTACTGACTGCGGCTTTATCCACTTCGACATTTGAAGGCTTCTTCATTTTTTCTTTGCTTAAAGCTTCAAATTCTTTTTTATCAAGTTGCTGAATGTCTTTTTCGCGACTGTAAACCTTCGAGAATTCTTTGTTTGAGGCATTGTTTAAGTTGGTATTGCTCTTGTGAGTTCCAAAATTCGAATTCATCAATGTTGCAACGTTTTGATTTGCAACTGAATTCATAAGTGTCTCCTTTCTTGTTCTTTACTCTGCTACAGGAAAGTCTTTATTGTTTCAGCTTTGAAGACCAGCTGAAACTGTCTTGGCACTTTCCTTCCGTGAACAATTTGTAAGCAAATTGTTCATTACTCTGCTACAGGAAAGTCTTTATTGTTTCAGCTTTGAAGACCAGCTGAAACTGTCTTGGCACTTTCCTTCCGTGAACAATTTGTAAGCAAATTGTTCATGGATAAATATAAGATGTGATTCTTGCTGCGGTTCTAGGTTCCATTAAACCCATAATCTTTGCTGCTTGATCCGGTGATACACCTTTTATAATGGCTGCCACTTGATCCATCTGGGTTATACTCATGCTCTCTAAAACCGGTGCTGCTTGAGCAGGCTTCATGTTTTGATAGATGTCTACTGTCTCTTTAAGCGTTTCATCGAAAACAACCTCGCCAATCATACTTTCATACAAGGCAACGGCATTTTCAGGATACATTTTTTCGAACCATTCCGTATAGACAATAGCCGCCGGTGTTGTTGCTAATAGTTCATCAAATTGGGCCTTGTCTTCTTGAAACTGGACTTGGTTGGCTTCGAATATCCTTAATCGCTCAACTTCGGCTGTCAAATCAGATAATTGCTCACCTATATTTTCGGCTTCTTCACTCTTTTCCATTAGCATTTTTTCAGTTATTTTCAATATTTCTACGGCTTCTTCCACTGTTTCAAAGTTATAGGCTTCTACGTCTTCTTCACTCACTTCCGGCATTTTGGGTAAAATCATATTAAGTACAGGTACATCTTTTATGACGGGTCCTATGACCGTAGTTCCTAAACCACCGACATCAAACTTAATCAAAGCGGCCAATGCAATGGCCAACACCAATAAACCGACCAAAATGCCCCCAACTATTTTCATTATATTGTTTTCCCGATCTTCTGAATTATCTCTTGCCATTTTTGCCTCCTTTTATTCTTCACCGGATTTAGTTGAGTAGCGAAAGCCGACGATCTCATCCAATATTTTTATTTCTTTATATTTCTCTTCTTCTAAGAATACATTCAGAGCCTTTTCTTTTAGCTTTTCTTGTATCTTTTTCTCCTCTAGGGCCTTTTGTAAAGCCTTTCTTTTTGATTCTACTTTATCTTTGGCTTTTACAACCACTTGCTTTTGAGCTTTATAGGCTTTCTCGTAATAATTAACGTTATGATTTTGCCTCTGAAATTCGGAAACAGATTGGGATTGTTTTTGACGTTCCCTAAAATCCTCAATAGTTGCATCAAGCTCTGCTTTGATTGCTTCTTGCCTATCTGTCTCCACCTTGTGGTCCATCATGGCTTTTGCTAGCTCCATTTTTTTCTGTTCTTCAATTTTTGTTTTTACATTCAAAATGTTTTCCATAGAATAATGGAATTTTGCCATACGTATCAACCCTATTCAAATATTTTTCCTAATTTGTCAACCACTTCATCAAAATCATAGTTTTCATGGGTGTATTGTGTTAAAAACGCTTTAATCTGTTGATATTTTTTGATAGCATCGTCAATCTCCGGATTACTACCTTTTGCATATGCTCCTATATTAATCAAATCTTCTGCATCGTTGTATACGGACAAACTTGATTTTAGTCTATTGGCTAATGCAAGATGCTCAGTTGTTGCAATATCCGTCATAACCCTTGAAATACTTTGTAATATGTCAATCGCAGGATAATGGTTTCTATTGGCCATTTTTCTTGATAAGACAATATGGCCATCCAATATCCCTCTTGCTGCATCCGTAATGGGTTCATTCATATCATCCCCGTCAACCAATACTGTATACAGGGCTGTTATTGAACCCATATCCGAGTTCCCTGCTCGCTCTAATAGCTTGGGCATGACTGCAAAGACAGATGGGGTATAACCTCTACTAACCGGCGGTTCACCTATAGCAAGCCCTATTTCTCGTTGAGCCATAGAAAAACGTGTTAAGGAATCCATCATTAGCATTACATCTTTACCTTGATCTCTGAAGTATTCTGCTATTGCTGTTGCCGTTTTTGCCGCTTTTTGCCTTATGAGTGCCGGTTTATCTGATGTTGCCACAACGACAACGGAACGCTTCAAACCCTCTTCTCCTAAGTCTTTTTCTATAAACTCACGCACCTCACGTCCACGCTCTCCTATAAGGGCTATGACGTTCACGTCTGCATGGGTATTTCTTGCAATCATACCTAATAACGTACTTTTTCCAACACCACTACCTGCAAATATCCCTACCCTTTGACCTTTACCTATGGTTAAGATACCATCTATCGCTTTGACACCCATAGGCAATACCTCTGTAATCCTACTTCTCTTCAAAGGATCCGGTGCACCTTGCTCTATTGGGTACATATCCTTTGAGTATACAGGCTCAAGCTCATCAATGGGTTTGCCCAGACCGTCCACAATTCGTCCTAACAGTCGACTACCTACCGATATTCTAAGTTCGTGACCGATGGCTTCAACAATACATCCGGGGCCGATACCGGCCAAGTCATCTAGTGGCATCAAAAGAATCTTATTTTCTTTAAAACCGACCACTTCTGCAAGAACTTTTGCACCACTTGTAGGAGAGCTTATGGTGCATAGCTCCCCTAGGTTAACACTGGGTCCTAAGGATTCAATGGTTAATCCTATGATTTTGCTGACTCTACCCAAATGTTTGATATATGATTTTTCGACCAAGGCCTCATACTTGTCCATGCTGATCATATGTACCCTCTCTAATGGCCTGAAGTCATACTTCCCAGACTTTCTTTTATTAATTTAAGTTCTTTTTGCAGACTTTCAAGCCTAACTTGTAAACTGCAATCAATGTTTCCCATGTCAGTTTCAATAAAACATTGGTTCTTTTCTAAAGTAATTTCTTTCAGTATTTCTAAGTTCACTTTTTCACTTAAATTCTCACTCAATTCGTCTTTATGCGCTACAAGATGATCAAAATCCTCAGATGAGCATTTTATAACGATACTGCCATAAATATTGATTTCTTCAAAAGCAAGTCGTACCAGATACAAAATTATATCCGGATCGTCTGCATAACGACCAATCATTTTATAAAGCAACTGGCTGATAATCTCAGCTACTTTAGGTTCAAAATCACGAATATATGCTTCATTCTGAGCCAACATAGCCTCACGTTCTTGCTCAAGCTGATTCATTTTAAGTTCTATGGCAGACTTAGCTGCTACAATACCTTCTTCATAACCGGCCTCAAAGCCTTCTTCTCTCGCTTGCTCTTTAATTTGTTCACCCTTACTGTGTGCTTCATCCAGCATTTCCTTAACTAAAAGCTCTGTTTCCTCTACGGCAATAGTATGAGAGCCATCAATCACATCGTCATCAATGGCTTCTCCTTCATATTCGTTATGCTCTAACCCACCCTCTACATCAAAATCATTTTCTCCTACTTCTTTTTGAACAGGATGAATGATATGTGGATTATGTGGATCTATTGTTTGAATTTCCTTACGTATTTCCGACATGGACACAAAGGGTGCTTTAATAATCTTAGACAATGATTTCATCCCCTCCACCACGTGATATTACGATTTCACCTGCATCTTCAAGTTTTCTAATGATGTTAACAATCTTTTGCTGGGCTTCTTCAACATCTTTTAAACGAATCGGACCCATAAATTCCATTTCTTCTTTAATCATTGCTGCTAAGCGTTTGGAAAGATTATTGAATATAACCTTTTGCACTTCTTCACCTGAACCTTTTAGGGCTATGCCAAGTTCATTATTATCGACTTCACGAAGAATACGTTGAATCGAGCGGTCATCTAGTGACAGAATATCTTCAAAGACAAACATTTTCTTACGAATCTCTTCAGCTAACTCCGTATCTTCAATCTCAAGGGTTTCCATAATATGTTTTTCAGTACTTCTATCTACAGAGTTTAGAATTTGTACAATGGCATCTACACCACCAACAATCGTAAAGTCCTGGGTCATAAGTGAAGATAGCTTTCTTTCTAATACATCTTCTACATCTTTAATGACATCCGGAGACGTCCTATCCATCTGTGCAATTCTTCTAGCTACATCAGCTTGCTTTTCCTGTGGTAGTGCTGCCAGAACCATTGATGCTTGCTGTGGATTAAGATAGGATAAAATCAATGCAATGGTCTGATTATGCTCATCTTGAATATAATTCAGTAACTGTCCCGGATCCGTCTTTCTGACAAACTCAAAAGGTCTAACTTGAAGGGAGGAGGTAAGCCTACCAATTACTTCCATCGCCCGATCTGTTCCAAGGGCTTTTTCAAGAAGCTCTTTGGCATAGCCGATACCACCTTCCGCTATGTAGGACTGAGCCAGACATATCTGGTAAAATTCGTTAATAATATTTTCTTTATCTTTTGGCGATATTGCTCTTGTATTCGCAATCTGTAAAGTTAATTCTTCTATCTCTTCTTCTTTCAAGTGCTTGAAAATCATAGAAGACTTCTCCGGACCGAGAGCTATGAGCAATATTGCTGCCTTTTCAATACCACGCTGCTGTTGACTTGCCATTCTATCACTCCCAATCCTCATTTAGCCAATTTCTTAAAAGCTGAGCTACCGCATCCGGGTTTTCATCTACAAATCGTTCAATCTGAACTCTTGCTTCTGATTTCCCATCATACTCTATGGCTTCTAGCTCATCTGAACTTTTCGTTGTCGCTAACATATCTTCAACAGACAGTTCCGGCTCTACTTCTGTGATCTCAACCGGTTCAGTTCCCTTATATACCGCATAGCCGAGTAATGCAATCATAAGTATAATGATGATGACAGGTATATAGTCTGCCACCCTACTTTCTACGATTGGTGTATCGACAAAAACAGGTACTTCATATGCCATTACAAATACCTCATCTATATTAGAAGCATTGGCAATCAACTGAACAATATTCGGATCCACTTCTACACTGTTTCTAACATTATTATCCTCTTGGTACTGTTCCCATGTCGTCTCTTCTAAGACACCTTGCTCCTCTAATAAAGCCTGTCTATGGTAAATATATTTATTCAAAGTAACGGTTACTGTTGAGTCTTCAGGTATAATACTACCGATACTTCTAACTGTTTTTGTTATGGTTGAGTTCGGTACTAGATCTTTATCTGAAATAAACACTTCACTTTCAGATCCACCCCCACCATCAATGGGGTACGTGGGTGTGTCCGCATTGGTGTCTGTTCCGGGTATACCACCTGCATCCGTGGAAGTACCGGTCGACTCATAAATATAAACCCTTGTTGGGTATGGTTCAGTCTCTCCTTCAGCAATGCTGTACACTTCAGACTCACTACTGACACTATCAAAATCAATTTTAAGATTAACACCTACAACAGCGTCATCAAATTCTCCTCGAGCTAATAATAGGCTTTCAATGGTTCTTTCGTATTTGGCTTCGTATGCATCCCTATAATCCATATGAGAATTAAGACTTCCAAATATGCTGCTATCGTTGCTACCGTTAAACAACAACTTTGCATTGGAATCCAGTATTTTTATATTCCCTATAGACAAGTTGTCCACAGCGGTTTCCACAAAAGATGCAATACCATAAACTTGATCCTCTGTTAATTCTCCGTTAGTTGTTAATATTACAGATGCCGATGCCACTTTATCTTGTTGCAGTACAAATCGCTCGGTATCCGGGAGTACAATCTTAACCCTAGCCGACTTAACTTTATCTATTAATTCAATTAAACCGCCTAATTCATTTTCAAAAGCTAACTGCTGCATCATGGCTCGGTCATCACTGCTTGTGGTTAAAGATGTATTAAACGCCTCTTTCCACTGAAAAGTCGTTGCTGACAAAATGCCTTGTTCAAACAGCAATAGCTTCGCATCTTGGAATCTACGGCTATCAACATATAAGGTCGATGCGCCATCTTCGTATCTATGAGCAATTTCATTGGCTGTTAAGATCTCAACCATCGCTGTCATTTGGTCCGGTGTTACATTTTCAGCGTAAATAATCATATTCGGTCGACTTAAAACAACTGCCAAGACAACCAAAGCAGCTACACTTGCTAAAAAAATACCAATGATCTGTAATTTTTGAGTCCGTGTGAATTTGTTCCAATATTCTGTAATCTGATTAGAAAAATTCGTTATAAATTCAGGCATCGTGCCACTCCTTATCCTAAAACATCTTTAACAAACGCCTTAAGCTTATAATTGAATCCTCATAATTTCATTATAGGCATCTAAAAGCTTATTTCTTAATTGAACCGTATATTGAAGGGCAATGCTTGCTTTTTCTTGAGCAACCATAACATCTGCAATATTGTCTATCTTACCAACTGCAAAATCTATACTCATCTGATCTGCTTTTTTTGTTAAATTGTTTGTATCTTCAAGGTTTCCCATGGCTGCATCAAACAATGCCTTAAATGGGGATTGTTCTTTAAAGTCCACTTCCGTCTTGCCTGGTGCCATCATGGATTGAATCTGATTAACCGGCTGTATGTTCATCTATGTCACCTTACCTTCCGATATTAAGTGCACTGGATATCATGCCCTTGGATGCATTAAATGCTGTTATATTCGCTTCATAAGAGCGGTTGGCAGATATGAGGTTGGTCATCTCTTCAATTGTATTGACGTTAGGCATAGAAACATAACCTTCTTCATCTGCATCCGGATGCGTTGGATCATAAGCTCTAATTGGTGGTTTATTGTCTTCTATAATCTTTGAAACCTTGACGCCTCCATTAACAGATTGATCATTTAAATATTCATTTAACATGCCTTTAAAATTGTTTCTGCTTTGAATTTCTTCAAATACAACAGTTTTACGACGATAGGGTCCGCCATCTTCGCCTCTGGTTGTATTAACGTTGGCAATGTTCTGTGAAATCGTATCCATACGAAGTCTCTGAGCGGTCATCCCTGAAGCGCTGACATTCATTGAACTAAAAAATGACATTTGATCTCCTCCTTAATAACTGCCTAGCCGTTTAGAACGCTTTTTATTCGACTGAAATTATAATTCACTTGGCTAATAAGAGCATTATAACGTAATTGATTTTCAGCAAGATAACCCATCTCGGTGTCAATATCCACCGTGTTTCCATCCAATCTATAACTGGCAGAGCTCATATCTTGAATCTTTTTTGGTGTTATTCTTGATAAATCTTCTTGACTGATTTTTCCGGTACCTTTCATGGCCTCTCTTAAGTAAGTCTCAAAAACCACATCTTGCCTCTTATAGCCCGGAGTATCCACATTTGCAATGTTGGCAGTTATCGCTTCATTTCTTGCCCAACTACCTTGTAAAGCTTTATTAATTATGTCGGTTGTTTGATAAAGTCGATTATTAATCATCGTTTCATCTCCAAATCCATTTTGATTTATTATTAGGATTACGGTGTTAGCCCTTATATTTATTATCGGCACACACTATATATTGTATCAGTTTATAATCAAATATACAATCTATAGTTCTCTGATTTGCCGTCTGATTATGAACAAGAATGTTTCTATAAGTGCAAAAAAGGAGGCTGCACGCAACCTCCCCCTCCATAATGGTTATATTTTTCCGATTTCGTCCAATAATAAGTCGTTAAGTACTTTTATATAAGTGCCTTTCATACCAAGTGACCTTGATTCTATCACTCCGGCACTTTCGAATTTTCTGAGTGCATTAACAATGACTGATCTGGTAATGCCAACACGGTCCGCTATTTTGCTTGCTACTAGGATACCTTCATTGCCTTCAAGCTCATTGAATATATGTTTAATGGCTTCTTGTTCTGAAAAGGATAGGGTTCCTATCGCTGATTTTACAATACTGGTTTTTCGAATGGCTTCCGAATTCTCGTCATTGACGGAGCGCATTATTTCCAGCCCTACAACAGTTGCACCGTACTCGCCAAGTATAATATCTTCTATATCAAACATATCTTCATTTCTATAAATGAAAAATGTTCCAAGTCGTTCATTTGCAATATCAATCGGTACAATCATACCCACGAATTTGGAGGCACTAATACGCTCACTAAATCCAAGTGTTGCCATGTTGACATTTTCTTTTGTCGACAAGATATTCAGCAAACGTTCGTTCAACTGCTCATCTACCAGTTCTCCAAGTTCATCCGTTAAAAGCTCTTCAATGTCATGGATACCATCTTTGGAATAAGATGCCAATAGTTTGCCTTTCTTACTAAGAACAAGTCCATTAGCGTTTAGTATATCACTCATTACCTCACAGATATCTGTAAAAATGACTCTCTGTGTCCCTGTTTTCTGTAGTAGCTTATTAATCTTTCTTGTTTTATCTAACAATTGAACGCTCAAAGTTCTACCTCCTGGTTATAGCCTGTATAAATTATAGTACAAATTGCACACAAATTCAAGGTCTTATTTAACTATTTCAACATTTTATTCTTTTGACACAACATTCTTACATTCATCATTGCTACACATCAATTTTTTGCCTTTATCAACCATTATCGCGCTACATTTGTCACATTTAACGGTCGTCGGAAGATTCCATGTCATAAAATCACATTCAGGATTATGTTCACAGCCATAGTAACGTCGACCTTTTTTGGTTTTTTTCACCAAGATTTCGCCACCACATTTGTGACACAGAACATCTTCTACTTTTTCTAAAATCGGTTTGGCATTTCTACAATCAGGAAAACCGGGGCACGCAAGAAATTTACCATATCTGCCCATTTTGATAACCATATTACGTCCACATTTTTCACATATGATATCTGTTTCTTCATCTTTTAGTTCAATTTTTTCTATTTCTTCTTCTGCAATTTTTACCTTTTTCTCAAAATTAGGGAAAAAGTTTCTAAGTACATCTTTCCATTCCATTGCCCCAACTTCTACATCATCCAGTTGCTTTTCCATACTGGCTGTAAAGTTTACATCAATAACACCATCAAAGTAACTGCTGATCATCTCATTAACAATCTCACCCAGTTCTGATGGGAAAAGTTGTTTGTTCTCTTTTGATACATAACCTCTTGCCATGACTGTAGCTATCGTCGGCGCATATGTACTGGGTCTACCAACACCATTTTCCTCTAAAGTCTTAACGAGACTTGCTTCTGTATATCTAGGTGGATGTTGGGTGAAGTGTTGTTCATCCAACATCTCTAATTTTTTTAATTTGGAGGTGTCATTAAGTTTGGATATGGACTGCTTGTCTTCTTTTTCTTCATCTTCTTTATATACTTTTAAGAACCCATCAAATAATTGGGTGGATAAAGCCGTCGTAAATCTATAATTACCGGAGTCAATTTTTACGGATTTTATAATGTTGATTGCCGGCATCATTCTACTGGATACAAATCGTCTCCAGATAAGGTTATACAACTTGTACTGATCACGACTTAAAGATGCTTTTATCTCATCCGGGCTAAGATGAACATAGGAAGGTCTAATGGCCTCATGTGCATCTTGGACACCTTCCTTCTTCTCTTGACTATGCGTCTTATTGGCATATGCCTCACCATAGTTATTCGTGATATATTCAATAACATTGTTATGCGCTTCATCCGAGATTCTTGTAGAATCCGTTCTCAAATACGTGATCAAACCTATGGTGCCTTCGTCTTTGACTTCAATACCTTCATATAACTGCTGTGCAATTCTCATGGTCTTAATCGCTGTAAAATTCAATTTTTTTGATGCTTCCTGTTGCAGGGTACTTGTCGTAAACGGCAATACAGTTTTCTTTTTTCTTTCTTTTTCTTGAATCTGAGAAATCTTAAATGTTTTACCTTTAAGCTCTTCCAAAATATCTTGAACTTGTTTTTGATTTTTTAACTCTATTTTTTCATCTAAGGTTCCATAAAACTTAGCCGTGAAGATATCCTTAGTTTCTTTTATCTCTAGCTTAGCATCCAGACTCCAGTACTCTTCCGGTATAAAATCGTTAATCTCATGTTCTCTATCACATATCAATTTTAGAGTGATGGATTGTACCCGCCCTGCACTCAGACCTTTTCTTACTTTTTTCCATAAGACCGGACTCATTTTATAACCCACAACCCGGTCCAGTAATCTTCTTGCTTGCTGTGCATCCACAAGATTCATATCAATTTCTCTTGCATTTTTTATAGAATCTTTGACGGCATTTTTTGTAATTTCATTAAAGGTGATTCTAAAGGTACTCTTATCTTCAAGCTTCAGGGAATGGAGTAAATGCCAAGATATGGCTTCTCCCTCTCGGTCAGGGTCAGTTGCAAGATAGACTTTTGATGCTTTTTTGACTTCTTTGCGTAATTTGGCAAGCAATTCGCCTTTGCCTCTTATGGTTATGTATTTGGGTTCAAAGTCATTTTCAATATCAATACCTAATTGGCTTTTTGGCAAATCACGGACATGACCCATAGAAGCTTCTATTTTATAATTAGGTCCTAAAAAATTTTTAATTGTTTTAGCCTTTGCAGGCGATTCAACAATGACAAGGTTCTTGGCCATAGTTATCCTCCTATAGATCTCTTAGTCCTCTAAGCGGTAAACTGCCAAGCTAGATGCCTTCACTTATGACTGCGTTTACTTTACTGCCTCTTGGATGATCTCGTATATAGTATTTGTTTGGCAACTGTATAACAGCGCCTTTTATCTCAAGTTTGGTAAGTATAAATTGTAACTCGTTCATGGACATCTCAATTTGTCTTGCAATCTCGTCAATAAATACCGGGGCAAGACTTATACAAGAATATACCATTTTTTCCTTTTCTTCAAGTGTTTTTTCAATTTCGTCAATAATTGTGTGTTTATTTGTCGAAAAAATTGAATATTCTTCAAGTATATCCTCTATTGAAAATACCGGTTTACCACCCATTCTAACAATATTATTGGATCCTCTATTGGTTCCGCCTAATACATCACCAGGTATGGCAAAAATATCTTTTCCATATTCCAATGCAAAATCAACGGTTATTAGGGAGCCGCTTTTCTCACGGGCTTCAACTAAGAGAATACCATCACTTAAAGCGCTAATCAAACGATTGCGCATGGGAAATAAACCAGGCCTTGGAACAACATCAAGTCCATATTCTGATATCACACATCCGTTTTTTATAATGTTTGTCATTAGCGTCTCATTCTCTTTAGGGTAACAAATGTTAATACCACACCCTAATATGGCCGTCGTAAATCCGTTACCCCTCATTGCCCCTATATGACTATAACTGTCAATACCCCTAGCCATACCACTAATAATATTCACTTTATTGATGGCCAGTTGCTCAGCATAATACTCTGCCACCTTCCTACCATAAGGGGTACAGTTTCTAGACCCGACCATACCGATGGATAATGGATGTTCAATAAGTTTACCTCGGTAATATAGAACATAAGGCGGATCAAAAAGACTAAAAAGTTGTGTTGGATACGCCTCATCCCTTATGGTCACATATTGAATGTTCAAGGCTTCTAAACGTTTCTCATAGGCAATCAAAGACTTAAGGTCCCGTGCATCTAATATAGTTTTTAAGTCTTTCTTATCAAATACAGGATGCTGCATACAAAGAGCAATGGCTTCTGCTTTGGCATAATAAAGTGTATAAGGTGTTTTGAATGTATTTAGAAGAATCTTTAATTTTTTATAGCCAATTCCTGGTAATCTTGTTATCCATAACCAATATTTTCTATGACTCATAACGGGCACCTACCTATTCCAATATTTTCTATCTAAAGTTCTGTATTGTATGGCTTCTGCTACATGGTTTTCTCTTATGATATCTGATGCTTCAAGATCAGCTATGGTTCTTGCTACTTTAAGAATTCTATGGTAAGCACGGGCACTTAAACCCATTTTCTCAAAGGCAAACTTAACCATTTTCTTACTTTCCTGATCCAGATTACATATTTTATCGATATCAGATGCACTTAAATGGGCATTATATATAACGCTTAGATGTTTATGACGTTCTTCTTGGATGTGCTGAGACCTTAAAACCCTTTCCATGATAACTTCTGAACTCTCAGATAGGTCATGGTTGCTTAATGCCTCAAAATCAATTGTAGAGGCCTCCACGTGTAAATCAATACGATCTAATAAGGGACCGCTTATTTTATTTAGATACCTCTTAATCTGTAAAGGCGTACAGCTGCACTTTTCAACATCCGGATAATAGCCACATGGACATGGGTTCATAGAGCAAACCATCATGAATTTCGCCGGAAAATCTACAGTTCTATTAACCCTTGATATCGTCACTTCACCTTCTTCAATAGGCTGTCTAAGGACTTCAATTACATTTTTCTGAAATTCCGGTAATTCATCAAGAAAAAGGACACCTTGGTGCGCCAATGATATTTCCCCCGGTTTTGGCAAGGCACCGCCACCAATCAGTGCTGCATTAGATATCGTATGATGAGGTGATCTGAAAGGACGTTTGACAATTAAGGACTCTCCTTCTTTGATTTTCCCGGATACACTATAGATTTTGGTAATATCAATGCTTTCTTCAAAGCTTAGACCCGGCAATATAGAGGGCAGTCTTTTTGCCATCATGGTCTTGCCGGCCCCAGGTGGACCGATCATTATGACGTTGTGCATACCGGCAGCCGATACTTCTAAGGCTCTTCTTACATTTTCCTGGCCTTTGACATCTGAAAAATTATAATGATAAGCTGTCTTGTCTTTGCAAAACAAGGCATTAACATCCACAGAGGTAGGTTTAATGATGTGAACCCCCAACAAATGCGCAACTGCTTGTTTTAAATCATTGACCCCTATAACGTTCATCCCTGAAATGACGCCAGCTTCTTTTTTGTTGGCACTTGGCACCATACAATGAGTAATGCCTGATTTATAAGCTGAATGTACCATGGGTAAAACGCCACTTACCGGTTTGACGTCACCACTTAATGATAATTCTCCTAATATAAGTACACCTTTACAAGCTTCTAATAGTTCATTCTGTTTACAGGTTAATATGCCAAGGGCTATGGAGAGGTCGTAGCCTGCCCCTTCTTTTCTTAACTCTGCCGGCGCTAAATTAATGGTGATTCGCTCTGTCGGAAAATCAAATCCAGAATTTTTTAGGGCTGTTCGAACACGATCTACGGATTCTTTGACCGCAGAATCAGGCATACCCACAATATCAAATCTCGGAAAGCCATTGGATATATCTACTTCTACTTGAACCACATGACCTTCCACTCCTTGTAATGCAGCACTTAATACATGGTTGTACATCTTAACGCCTCCTTATTTTTTTTTGACGCTTTTACCATTATCGCAAAAAAATAAAAGCTTTTGGTCCGCCGAAAGCAGACAAAAAGCTTTAGATATAATTGATGAACTGAGGCTATTAATTTTCTACTGATTGATACACCAGATTCACAAATGCTTCTGCGCCCATCGGCTTACCAAATAAATAGCCTTGGGCAATATCACAGGACATGCTTTCAAGTAACTTACTTTGTTGGCTTGTTTCTATCCCCTCAGCAACAACTTTTAATCCCATACTATGGGCGATGTCAATGATGGCACCCACCATTACCTGTTCATAATTTTTTATAGTAACATTTTTTATAAAATGTTGATCGATTTTTAATTGGTCTATTGGTAGTGCTTTTAAATAACTAAGTGAGGAATAGCCTGTTCCAAAGTCATCCAAAGAGAAACTTACGCCTATTTCTTTCAATTGGGTCATGATGCCCATGGTTGTTTCTAAACTTTCCATCGCAACGCTTTCCGTAATTTCCAACTTTAATCTTTTTGGATCCATACCTGTCTCATTTATTATTCGTTGCACATTTTGTACCAAATTCCGATTTGAAAACTGCTTAGATGATATATTCACAGCCATTATAATCCCTTTGATACCAATAGATTCCCAATAGACACTTTGAGTACAGGCTACTTTTAATATGTGTTCTCCTAAAGGTGTAATTAATCCGTTGTCTTCTGCAAATCCAATAAATGTCATCGGCGATAATAGGCCTTTTTTGCAATGATTCCATCGCACAAGTGCTTCAACGGCTATTATTTTTTTGCTCTTGTAATCCAATTGAGGTTGATAGTGTAATATGAATTCTCCTTCAGCTAGACCTCTGCGAATATCATCTTCCATTTTGTGCTTTAAAACCATCTTTTCATTCATACTTTTCTCATAGAATTCATAACGGTTTTTACCTAATTCCTTGGCTTTGTAAGTAGCATTATCCGCATTCATGAAAAGAGTATCAAGGTCTTGTCCGTCATAGGGATAGATTGCTATGCCAATACTTGCAGTAAGATTAAATACATTTTCTTTAATCTTGATAGGGGTATTTATAATTGCCTGAACTTGTTCTGCAATTTCTCCTGCTTGCATGAGGTCACAATCACTTACTATTATGGCAAATTCATCACCACCGACCCTTGCTATAACATCACAATGTATTTCTTCATTTAGCTTACTTGCCAAGCTCTGAATGATTTCATCTCCTATTTTATGACCTTTTGTATCATTAATAGTTTTGAAGTCATCTAAATCAATATGTACCAAGGCACTCTCAAGTCTTCTTCCATCTGAAAAAATCTTGCTCAATCGTTGAAATAGCATAACTCTATTGGGTAAGCCTGTTAGCATATCATAATATGTTAATTTGTCAAATGATTCTTCAGCCTTGATACGTTCTGTGATTTCTGTAATAAAACCAGATACCCTTATGGCTCTTCCACTTTGATCCAATATGCTTTTGCCACGGGCAAAAAGCCACTTGATTTCACCATCCCCGGCCACAACTCTATACTGTAGTTCCTTATAATTATTTTCCATGTCTTTGAAGCTCTCAATAAAATACATATATTGGGCTTGATCTTCACTATGGACATATTCTAACCATATTTCTTGATTGATTTTTGCATCTTTCTTTAGTCCTACAATCTGAAGACCTCTATTAGAAATATAAAAAACATCCTCGATTATATTCCAGTCCCATATGACATCATTAGAACCTTCAACTGCATGTTTATATCTGTCTTGGGCAATGCGCAAATTTTCTTCTTTATTTTTTAGAAGTCTAATATTGGTGAGTAATGTCTGTCTTGTATTTATAATTGTATCAAACATGCTGTTCAATCGATTACTAAGTCTTTCAAGATCATGATTTCCCTGAACCTCAATACGATAACTTTCATCACCTTCTGAAAAAGCAGTTATGCCTTCTGCAATTCTATCAATAGCCGATGTGATTTTGGATGACACAAATATAATGGCAATAAAAATCGCTATGTTTATAAAAATCATCTTAACAATGTAAGACCCTAATTCCTTATACAGTACATCTCTCAAAAAAAAGGCCGTTGTTGTTAAATAAATTTGACCTACATAGATACTATCATAGAATATATCATTCTTATACGTCATGTCATGATATTTGACATCATAAGGCTCTTCTGATTTCTCCATTTCATAAACAAGGTTATCATTATCGTCCATTATTTGAACCTTTGCAACTGTTTGAGATTCAAGAAAAACTGTACCAATTTTGTCAATACTCTCATCATTATATGTCCAAAGTGCTTGCGCCATGGCAGCTGAAGACATATCCAATAATAAATATGCTTCATCCTCCAAATCCTGATGCATTTCCACCTGTTTACCCTTCAAATCAATGACAAAGCTCAATGTAAGGATGATAAAAACTGCTAGCAAGATTGGAAATCTTATTAAAGTACTTAGTTTCTTTTTACTATTAAACACAAAGAACTCCTTATCTATCAAAATATGTTATGGTCAGCCATGATTCGTTGATAGGTACCATCATAAAAGATGGATTTATACGCTTCATTGAAAGACTTTTTTAACTGATCTGTATCCGGATATGTTTTGGATAAAATCATATAATAGTCATGATTCCTAGCGCTTACATTAAGGGTTTGAAAAACTTTTTGATCATCTTTGTATAACCTTTGAATGATGTGTTCTGCTACATATTTATCTTCGATAAAAAAATCAATGCGTCTTGCATAAAGCATTTTTACTAGTGCTTCTGTATCGTCTGCCCATTCAACATTTATGCCCATTGCCTTAATGTCTGATGGGCTGCCATACCAATAACCGTTCGTGCCTCCAAATGTCAACCCTTTGAAATCTTGCAAATCTTCAAATATCTTACTTGAATCTTTAAAGATGTCTTGATTTTCTCTATAGTAATATAAATGCTGGCTACTAAATATGGGAACCGAAAAATTAAAATCATTTAAATTATCTTCAGAAAATCCATAAGGATAGGATGCCCACGCCTCACCATTTCTCAGCATTTCTCTACACCGTTCCCATGGGTAATATCGCACTTCATAATCTATACCACTGCGGTTAAGGACTTCTATAACCGTCGCATCTAGAAATCCAGGATTATTCTTATCAGATGATGTGTATGGCAAATATTCACCCGTCACTATCAGTACTTTACCTGGTTCAATCGCTTCGTTTGTTTGGATTGATTCCATTTGAACATCTTGTGGTATATCACTTTCACACGCTACAAGAAACATTAAGAACCCTACTATGAAAATCTCTTTAATTCTTCTGTATAGAATAACCAACACCTACCTTAATTATACTATAGACAGTTTACCATTGTATTCTACTCAAAACAATAGTTACTCATAGTTGCTTTCATAATAAAAAAGATACAAAACCTTAGTCCTGCATCTTTTCTTACTTTACTTACTTTTATTTTTCTTTGAGAATTTTTTTCAGTTCGTCCATAAAGGTATTGATGTCTCTAAACTCTCTATATATTGAGGCAAATCTCACATAGGCGACTTCATCTAAGGATTTGAGACCTTCCATGGCTATTTCACCAATCTGACTGGAATCAACTTCCTTTTTCATAGCATTGTAGAGTTGATTTTCGATATCATCCACCAGAGCATCGATGCTCTTCATCGCTACCGGTCGTTTGTGACAGGATCTCACCAACCCGGACATGAGTTTATCTCTAGAGTATGGCTCTCTAGAGTTATCTTTCTTAACAATGATCAGCGGCATACTTTCTACTGTTTCATAAGTTGTAAACCTTTTCTCACAATTCTCACATTGCCTTCTTCGCCTAATGGCGTTGTTCTCTTCCGATGGCCTTGAATCTATTACTTTGATACTTTCAGTTCCACAATAAGGACATTTCATACTCGATCCCCTTCTTCAAGCCAAAGCATGGTCACCAATGTAACCATGCTTTGGGGTATTTTATAAAATACTATTTATTTTTTCGTCTTTGCAGGAATGGTGGTATATCAATAGGTTGATCATCGGTTGAAACGTACTTTTCCGTTTTTACCGCCACTTCTTTTTCCTGTGCCACTGTCTTTTCCCTATCCGCTTCCGTTTGTGGCTCCACTGCAGCATCTCTTTTTTCTTCTTTATTCTGTCCGTATTTTGTATTAGATGTTTCCATACGTTCTTTGTATGTTGTCGTTGGATAAGGATCTACGGCTTTTGCTTCAAATCCGGTAGCAATAACGGTAACCACCAGTTCATCATCTAAATTCTCATCTATACTTTGTCCATAGATTACGTTTGCATCATAGCCTGCAGCTTCTTGTATTAATTGGATCGCGTCATTGGCATCAAACATAGACATGTTTAAATCACCACTGATGTTAATCAGCATGTGCTTAGCTCCGTCTATGGTTGTTTCAAGTAACGGACTGGAAATAGCAAGTCGTGCAGCCTCTTCCGCTTTATTATCACCTTTTGCTCGTCCAATACCAATATGAGCCACACCTTTATCGCTCATAACCGTCGCTACATCAGCAAAGTCCAAATTGATAATACCCGGTGTATAAATCAAATCTGATATACCTTGTACACCTTGTTGTAATACTTCGTCTGCTTTTTTGAATGCATCTCTCATGGTTGTTCTACGATCTACAACAGATAAGAGTTTCTGATTCGGTATAACAATTAAAGTATCCACGTTCTTTTTGAGCTCAATAATACCTTGATCGGCATTCTGCATACGACCACGGCCTTCAAATTCAAAAGGCTTGGTCACAACACCTACGGTTAAAATACCCTGTTGTTTGGCAATGTTTGCAATAACTGGTGCAGCGCCTGTACCTGTTCCACCCCCCATACCGGCGGTAATAAATACCATGTCATAACCTTTTATAATCTGGGCCAATTCATCATGGCTTTCTTCTGCTGCTTTTAGACCAATCTCCGGTTTGGCACCTGCACCCAATCCTCTGGTCAATTTTTCTCCAATTTGTACTTTGTTTTTTGCTTTTGATCCGTTGAGTGCTTGAACATCTGTATTAACCGCAACAAATTCTACACCTGTCACCGCATCCTCAACCATTCTATTAACGGCATTGTTACCACCACCGCCTACACCTATAACTACTATTTTTGCAATATTACTTCGATCGCTCATATTAATCTCCAACAATTCATATCCTCCTCACAGCTAAGCCATGTCATTTTTCATATATCTCTAGCACTAGGCCAATTATAACGAATATGGTACTTTTCTTATGTCTATAATATAGTTTTTCATCTCATTAATCAACAAGTATTTCATTTATTCCGTATTTTTTTTAAAGATGAATTGCTGACCATCTTGTTCTAAGTTAAGGGTTCCTGATAAATCAGAAGGCAATTTTTTCATGACATCACCGGCATTTCTCATCTTCATGTCCAATTGGGTTGCTTCTCCCAGTTCTATTTTGATGTTGTTTACATAAAGATTCAACGCTTTTAAGTCATTTGTCGGAAACTCAATGTGAGTTATGGGTACTTGATATTTTGATTTTAAGTGGTGTAGCTCCAGAAGTGTGGTTAGCACCTCTTCTTGAATATCCAGCTTATTTCCAATAACTGCGCTACCAACATATAGCCCTTCTACAATCGGAATTCCTGACTTCTGTTTCTTCTGATACGCGATAATATACCCATTCTTATCCAAAGCAAGAAACTGATCTTGATACCTTATGTAGTTGATCACCTCTTTTTCCGTTACTATGATGTGTAACTTATTATACCCATTATACTGAATCTCTACCTCTTTGATATATGGGTATTTTGAATAGTCTTTTTCTTTATTAAAAAACACTTCAATAACATTGGAATTTTTTTGAATATGTACCATCTCGATAATCTCTTCTTTAGTATATTGGAAATTGCCGCTTACGACGATGTTTTTAATACTTGCCAGTTCAAGAAGGATATAGAGCGAAGCAACCAGTATAATGGTAACAATCACCAAGCCGATTAGAAATCGACTGGAGTAACCTTCATGTTTTTCTTTTTTTCTTTTTTTCATGGCAACAACTTTCTCTCTCATCATTATAAATGATCCAATCTACTCGCATTTTGTCTAGCAATGTTTAGCACTAGACCAAGTTCAACAAGCAAAAAAATCAAAGAAGATCCACCGTAACTAATAAAGGGTAAGGGTATACCTGTCGCCGGAATTGTATTGGTTACAACACCAATATTTATGAATACTTGTAACCCAATATGAATCATGACCGCTGTTACAATCAAAATCTCGACAACCGCACTTGATGAACGGATAATCTCCAAACAACGCCATAACAACAAAGCAAATAGCATGATAATTGCAATAGCTCCAAATAGCCCTAATTCTTCGCAAATAATCGAGAAGATAATATCATTGTGGGCTTCCGGTATGAAGTCAATCTTTTGTATGCTTTTTCCAAGTCCTACACCAAAGAAACCACCAGATCCAATGGCATATAAGGATTGAATGGTTTGAAATCCTTTACCTAAGGGATCTGAAAAAGGACCGTTAAGCCATATGTCAATCCTTGAGCTTCGATACCCGGCCACTCGAAAAAATATGAAGCCAAGTAGACCTAGTGGTGGTAGAGCAATCAAAATGAGTTTTGGTACGTTCTTATACATGACAAATACCATACCGCCGATTATCGCTGTGATGACAATGGCCGTACTTAGGTTTTCAACACCAATCAAGAGGATGGGTAGGGCCGTCGCACCAAGAACAAAACCAAGTGCTTTAAAGTTGTTTATATGTTTTTCAAAACCGGCCATTAAACTACTCATCGCCATAATCAACACAACTTTTGCCAACTCGGAAGGTTGAATACTTATGTCTCCAAATAAAGTCAACCATCTTTTTGATCCGTTGATGTCCTCAGGTTGAAGCAATACCAATATAAGCATAATGAGCATGATGACATAAAAATACCCTGAAAACTTAAGAAATAACCTATAGTTAATTCTTGAAACTATGAACATAACAACAGCACCGATCACAACCCATACGACTTGTCGTATAAAGAAATGGTTGTGGTTGCCATAGTGGGCGTATGCGGAATAATAGCTCGAGCTATAGATCATAACGATGCCAAAAACCATGAGAAGAAGCACAACAAATACTAAGGTTATATCTGTTCTACCTTTTGTTATGAGTGACGTTGAATTAGATTTTGCTTTTTTATATGCCTTATGTTCCATCGTAAACTCCCTATTAGCATGCCTAATGTCACAATCCAAAATGGACAATGATTCCAATATAACTTATGAGACACATCATGATGGTTATAATGGTAAATACATAGACTATCTTGGTTTCTTTCCAACCCATCAGTTCGAAATGATGATGAATGGGTGCCATCTTGAACAGTCTTTTTTTTGTTTTTTTATAATAAGCCACTTGTAGCATGACCGATATGACTTCGATTAAATAAATCACGCCTATGAATAGGATTATAATTGGTAATTTCATATATATGGCCGTGGCTGCGACGAGTCCTCCAAGCGCAAGAGAACCGGTATCGCCCATGAATAATGCGGCTGGATGGCTATTATAGATTAGAAAACCAAGTAGTGCACCAATAGCGACCCCAATTAGAGGTGCTAATTGAGAACCAACGATAAGATCCATCACTAGAAAAAAGGTTAATACCGCTATTGTTACTGATGTGGCTAGACCATCAATACCATCCGTCAAGTTAACACCATTAACTGTACCAAGCATAAACACTATGATAAATGGGATATATAACCATCCCAAGTCCAAACTGCCTCCACGTATAAAGGGTACAATCAATGTTGTCACGTCCACCGCATTACCATAAAGAAACGCCAGAAAGCCACCGGTGATGATCAATTGGGCAAGCAGTTTTTGATATGCCTTCAAACCAAGAGATCGTTTTTTGACCACTTTGATATAATCATCTATAAATCCGATGACAGCAAAACCGACACTAACAAGTAATACCGGAAGGATGACTGGTGTTCTCATTGCCATGATACCGCCTATAAGTATGATTACCAACATAAAAATTAACCCACCCATAGTGGGTGTACCTGTTTTTATCAGGTGGCTCTGTGGCCCATCATCTCTTACAAACTGACCGAACTTCAATTTTCTCAAGTAAGGTAAACTTATAGGAACCAGCACTGCTGTCAATAGCGTTGCCCCAAGGATAACTGCAATCAGTTCCATCATTTCACCTCAAACTTTCTTATCAACGCTTCTCGAATTTTTTCAAAAGCCATCCCTCTTGATGCTTTTAACAATACAATGTCATGATCCATAATGTGCTTCTCCAAAGATACAAGAAAATCTTCTACGCATTCATAGTAATGGCTCTTAATGGCTTCAGGTTCAAAACGCTTGATAACATCATAGGTCCATTTGGCCTCTTTTCCAATTAATATACATACATCCGGTTTGCTCTTAATGACTTGATGTCCGACTTGCTCATGTCCTTTTTTTGAGTAGGACCCCATTTCAAACATACTACCCAGTATCGCTACACTTCTCTCTGTTGCTTCCTTAAGAACACTTAAGGTCTTAAGGGCGCCGTTCATGGAATCTACACTGGCATTGTAGGCATCGTCAATAATTCTTAATCGGTCACCAATCTTGTATTCGTTTAAGCGCATTTTAGCTGGTTCATATTGTAGTATACCTTTAATAATATTTTCCTTCTCTATACCTAAATATTCACCGATTAATACGCCACCTAAGGCGTTTAATAAGATGTGCTCACCCGGATAATTGACCGTCATACTGTATATACCTCGGTCTGTAGCCACGGTCATTTTTTGTCTGCCTTGATCCAGCACTTGGTAATTGACCACACAACAATCGTTGCCTTGAGTATAACCGTACGTCTTCACTCGACGTCCATACTGAAGTTTCAACGGTTTCAAATAAGGATCATCCCCATTCAAAATGATTAGTCCTTCATCTTGTATATGGGGTAACATTTCTGTTTTTGCTTTTAATATGCCTTCTTGGGATCCTAGAAACTCTATATGAGATACCCCAATATTTGTAATCATGCCAATCTCAGGTTTTAATATGTTCGCCAAATAATCAATTTCTCCAAAATGATTCATACCCAGTTCTATGACAGCAACTTCAGCGTCAGGTTCAAGAGATAATATAGATAAAGGAAGGCCAATGTCATTATTATAATTGCCGTCGGTTTTATGCACTTTGAACTTCGTTTCTAATATACTTGCTAACATTTCTTTGGTACTGGTTTTGCCCACACTACCTGTTATACCAATAAAGGGGATGGTAAATTGTTGTCTATAAAAGGCCGCCAAATGTCCCAGTGCCTTTTTTGTATCCTTCACAATGATGGCCGGAAACCCTACCGGGACATGGTCAATTGATACCGAAAAAACACATAAGGCGCCTGCCGAAATGGCTTCTTTTATAAAATCATGGCCATCAAAACGTTCTCCAATAATGGGAATATACAAATCATTCTTTTGAACTTCTCGGCTATCTATGATAACTCGATGGATGTATTTTTCTGTTAAAGATTCTTTATTAATAAAAGTACCTTCAATCGCATTCGTAATCTGTTCAATGGATATTCTTTTCAATTTAGGCCTCCTGAATATGAGACCTTATAATCTCCTTGTCATCCATATGTATCTTCGTTTTACCAATGATTTGATAATCTTCATGACCCTTTCCGGCTACAAGAACAATATCATCCTTCTGAGCGCTGTCCAGTCCGTGTTTTATGGCGTCTATACGATTCTCAATACGGACATAAGGCTTTTTCAAGGGTATCACACCGACTTCAACTTCATCCATTATGGTTTGAGGATTCTCCGTTCTGGGATTGTCTGATGTTATAACTGTATAATCTGAATAGCTTGCAGCGATGCGGCCCATAATTGGTCTTTTTGATTTATCTCGATCACCACCACAACCAAATACGGTGATGACTCTACCTTTTGCAAATTCTTGAATTGTTTTGAGCACATTTTCAAGTCCGTCTGGGGCATGGGCATAATCAACGATGGCATAGTACCCTGATTCGCTCTTAATGACTTCAAATCTACCTTCAATAATACTGTCTTTCCCTAAAGCTTCAACGATCTTTTCTATCTCCACACCCCTAAGTAGTGTGGCCCCTATGGCTGCCAGCGCATTATAGACACTAAATCGACCGGGCGTTTGTATATCAACTTTATAAGTCTTACCTTCATAATTCAATAAAAAGTGTGTACCTCTAATGTCAATATGAATATCCCCTGCATATAAATCAGCTTCATGATTCAAACAGCTATAGGTTAATAACCGCTCTGAGGTCGTGTTTTCTATTATGTAAGCACCTACTGGGTCGTCTATATTGATCACTGCATCATCCGCCATCATAAAGAGCTTTAATTTCGCATCTCTATAAGCTTCCATCGTCTTGTGGTAATCTAAGTGGTCTAAAGTAAGATTGGTGAAAACGGCAATATCAAATTCTGCTCCCCATACGCGTTTAAGATCTAGAGCATGAGAGGATACTTCCATAACAACATCGTTCACGTTAGCTTCTACCATTTTTGCAAAAAGTTGTTGAAGCTCTAAGGCATCCGGTGTTGTATGTTCCGTGGGTATAACCAAGTCATCAATCTTGTTTTCTATCGTACCAATTAAGCCTGTTTTCTTATTACTATAGCGCAGAATTCTTTCTATTAGGTTAACGGTGGATGTTTTTCCATTGGTACCTGTTACGCCAATCAATCCAAATTGACTGGTTGGTCGGTTATAATAACGCGTTGCCAAATGGGCCAAGGTTTCTCTAGCATCCTTCACCTTAACAATCAATATATCAGGATCTTCAATCGTTATTTCTTTCGTGACGATAATTGCGACGGCGCCTTGCTTAATAGCACTATGGATATACTGATGACCATCTGATTCATAGCCTTCTATACAAATAAATAGTGCGCCTTCATCAACACATCTTGAGTCGTGGTGAATGGACTTAATATTAACATTTAATGTCCCTTGAATGATCTCATAAGTATGATTTTCTAATAATCCAGCCAGCTTCATAATTTCCTCCGATACTTTTCTATATTCAAATGCTTCCGTATTTTAGTCATTCGGTGTTTCTAGATCTTCTTCTATTGCTTCTTCTATTGCTTCTTCTGTTGTTTCTTCTGTTGTTTCTTCTATAATTTCTTCTCCATTGTTTTCTTCAACTGCATCTTCATTTGGATTATCTAATGGTTCGACTACGACCTCCGGTACTTCTGCTTCATATTCCTTAGTCACTCTCAAATAAGGTAGAACATTCCCCATGATGTCTTTGAATATTCTTGCAGCATAACGACTGTTAACATCCACACCTACAGGATCGTCTACAACTACAAGGGTAATGATTTCCGGTGATACCACAGGACTGAATCCAATAAATGAGACAATATAGTCTTTGGTCTCTCTATTGCCTTTCTCTGCGGTTCCGGTTTTTCCACCTATAGAATAGCCTTCAACCTTAGCACCTTGACCCGTTCCTTCATCCACAACATGTCTAAGCGCTGTACTTGTCTCAAAAGAGACCTCTTCTGATATGACTTTTCTTTGAAGCTTGGGTTTGTTCTCTACAATTAATAAACCTTCTTCAGAAACTATACGACGCATTAATTGGGGTTCATATAAGTACCCACCGTTGATCAAAGAAGAAAAACCTGCTATCAATTGTATGGGTGTCACCTGAAAACCTTGTCCGAAGGCACTGGTCTGTATTTCAACCGGATTCAATTGATCATAACTGTACACCAAATCTCGAAAGCTCTCTTCACCAAATAAATCAATATTGGTCACTGCACCAAAACCAAACATGCGCTGATAATTATAGAAAAATTCTCTACCGATGGCTTCACCCATATCCATAAAAGCCACATTACAAGAATTGCTTAATGCATCATAAATGGTTTGATCCCCGTGTCCTGTTCGCTTCCAACAATATATTGGAGCTTGTCCTTGATAAGGCACTTTGTAACCATTACACAGAAAATTATGCTCATGTGGATCTAAGATATATTCTTCTAAAGTCATTGCAAAGGTGAATGGCTTAAAAGTGGAACCGGGTTCATAAGACTTAGATATAGAACCATTACGCCATAACGTGTTTAAAAAGTCACTTTTCTCTTGTGTGGTCATGGCATTTAATACTTCTTCATCTAACAAATGACTCATGTCATAAGGGTTATTTAAGTCAAAGTTGGGATAAGAAGCCATACCCAGAATCTTACCGTTTTGAGGATTCATGACGACCACTCTAACAGATAGTGCTTCTTCTGTCTCATAAAAACGACTTATCGCTTCTTCTATATACGTCTGAATGGTAAAATCCAGATTCAATTCTACGTTATAACCTGTTGTTGCAACAATATCTTCTTGATTAAATCTATTTTGACCGTCAACAGAACCAAAACGCCTACCGATTGTCCCGGATAGGTATGTGTTATAGGTTTTTTCTATACCCCACAAACCTTCACCATCCGATCTTAAAAAACCAATAACATCAGAAGCCAGTGTATTATAAGGATAGGTCCTCTGGTACTGTTCTTCAAAAGCTACACCTTTAATAAGACCTTTTGCAAGTGCCTCTTCAATAGGTTGAATGTCTATATATGTAAGCTCTTTTGCAATCAGTTCATAATGACTTCCCTTACGATCCACTAAGAGCTTAGATAGATCCTCAACCGTCACATCCGCCAGTGTATCACCCAGAAGCTTTAAGGTCTCATCAATAATCTCTTGTTTATGTTGAATGATGACCGCTGGATCAAATATAACATTATAAATCTTATGGCTTTCCGCTAAAGGAATACCTTTGTTATCCAGTATTGACCCTCTTTTAGGTATAATCTGATTGTTTGTATTCGTCAGATTATTAATCTGCTGTGCCAAAACCGATTGCTTGTATTGTTGGTCATCAATAATATTAATATACACTATACGGTAACCTAGAAAAATAAATAACAAAATAAAAATAATGAAAAGCAGTATGCTTCTGCTTTTCATTAGATATTGAATTGAACGTTGCTTTTTCATATTACCAACCCCTTGTTATAAATGCCAACATATTGCCAAAAGTTACTTTTTCATCCTTTGGTAATTCAATGGAACTATATTGAACTGTATAGCTGGTTGGTTCCGGTTCTATATCAATAACATCTACACCTTTGGGGTAGACCATACCATATTCATCCATTGCTATACGCTTTATTTCATTTAAGTTCATTGTCTCATTGATTTCAGCCGTAATATTCGCATTTGTTCTTCTGATTTCATTAAGTTCATTCTTAAGCGTCATGATTTGCTTGGATGTATCAACAACTGAAAATTGTGCTTTCAACATAAATACACAAACAATAGACACAGCTATTATAACAGAAGCTAAAATAAATGTACACGCCGGATTGATGCTTGCAACTTTCTTTTTTCTTTGTCTTGTTTCAACAGGCGCCACTGGGGCTATTTCTTGGTGATTTACGGATTGCTTATACGCAACCGCATTGCTACCAACAACATAAGTCTCTCTGTTTCTTTGATACCTCTTACCCATTGTGGTCACCTCCACTTTTTTCAAATACCCTCAATTTTGCACTTTTACTTCTAGAATTTTCTTCCATTTCTATATCTGAAGGAAGAATTGGTTTTTTGGGTGTTGCTTTTCCCGTGGGTTTTTTACCACAAATGCATATAGGAAAACTGCTTGGGCAGGTACATGGATTTTCATTTTCTCTAAAGATTTGCTTTACAATACGGTCTTCCAGAGAATGAAAGGTTATAATACAAAGCCTGCCTTCCGGATTAAGTGCGTCAATCATATCTTGTATGGTATTCTCAAGTACTGCTAATTCCTCATTCAGTTCAATTCGAATGGCTTGGAATGTTCTTTTTCCAGGGTGGCCACTTGTTTTTTGAAACTTCATGGGTATGGATTTTCTAATGATTTCTACCAACTCATAGGTTGTTTCTATTGGTTTTATCGCTCTGGCTTCTAGAATATGTTTGGTAATGTTATTTGCAAACTTTTCTTCTCCGTAGACTCTGAGTATCTTTGTCAACGCCTGATATGAATACTCGTTAACTATGGTTTTTGCTGTTTTTTTCTGTCTTTGATCCATACGCATGTCAAGAGGTGCATCTTGCATATAAGAAAAACCACGATCAGCTGTGTCCAGTTGAAATGATGACACACCCAAATCAAGAAGAATACCGTCGACACCCGCGATACCCAGATCTTTTATTATTGTGTTAAAGTTATTGTAATTGCTTCTAACGATATCAACCTGATTGATCACATGTCTCAACCGATCTTGACTATACGCTATGGCTGCCTCATCCTGATCAATACCAATAAGTCTACCCCGTTCACTTAACTTACCACAGATGACGCTGGCATGACCTGCACCACCTAAAGTACCATCTACATAGATGCCATCTGGCTTAATATGTAAGGCTTCAATACATTCGTCTAACAAAACTGATTTGTGATTAAATGCCATATACGTCACCCTCTCTCACTACAATACTCAATTACTCTCTATAGGTTTAAGCCTTCTAAGGAATCTGCTAAATCACTAACATCATCCAGCTCATCATCTTTGTATTTATCCCATATCTCTTTTGACCAGATTTCTATTCTGGATCCAACACCTATAACCACCACTTCTTTATCTAACTCACCAAATGTTCTAAGTGAAGGGCTTACCATTGCTCTTCCTTGACCGTCCAGTACACACGCCATTGCTGAACCTGTGAAAAATCTATGTATTTTTCTGAAGTCTTTGCTTTTTAATTGGTTTTCACCGAGTTTGCTTTGAAATGCATGCCATTGATCTTCTGAGAATACAAATAAACACTTGTCAAAACCTTTTGTCAAATAAAAAGTCTCACCAAGTTCATCTCTAAAATTCTTAGGTATTCTTACACGACCCTTTTCATCAATTGAATGGTTATATTCACCAATGAACATCATTCCACCTGCTTACCTATTTTTAATTCACCAGCCACTTGTCGCCACTTTCATCCACAAATAACCACTTAATGTAATAATATAGTAATTTTATCGGAATTACAAGCCTTTCATATAAAAAAAATGACGAATTCTTTTTAGAATTTGTCATTTTATATAAAACTATTTTATTTTTTTTATGCATTTTGTACATGTCTATGTTAGTTAATAGTCATTCTCCTATAATTCTATCACACAAACACCTAAATCTCGTCGTTATTATTAGGAAGAAGCCACAAGTTATGGCTTGAAGTACACTACAAATTGGGGTATACTCACCCACTTTTTGAAATGAACCACTACATCTTGTATTATGCTTTATTTGAGTGATCTAGAGAGCTTAATACGGGTATAGACCATAATACCTAGTGATCCGATGACAAGAAGAATTGCAAGGGCTTGTGATGCTGGTATACCCGTATTACCAATGATTAACTGGTCGGTTCTTAGACCTTCAATCCATGCTCTTCCCAGACCATAGCCAAAAAGATACAACAAGGCAATCTCACCTTTGTATTTGCGATGTTTAAAATACAATAAAATAAGAATTAAGAGGACTAAATTCCACATAGACTCATAAAAAAACGTAGGATGAACCTGAATATACTCTGCACCATTTATGGTGATCATTTTATCCACTAATACGTCCGGTATATATTTGGTCTTGGCAACGTTCAAACTCATGGCAAATATATTATCTGTATGACCACCAAAAGCCTCCATGTTCATAAAATTTCCAAACCGTCCGATGATTTGTCCAAAGATTAGACCCGGTGCCGCTGTATCACACATGACTCTAAAATCCAGTTTTTTGATTCTGGCAAAAACATACAAAGTCAGAATGCCGGCTATAACACCACCATAAATGGCCAATCCACCTTCTCTTATGTTTAGGATACTGATCAGATCGTTCTTATAGGAATCCCACTCGAAAGCCACATAATACAACCTTGCTCCAATAATTGCAGCGATTAAAGCGTACATGAAAAAATCAACATAATCCTCTGTGTTTTGGCCGGTTTTCTTTGCAATTGCCATGGGTATGAGTAGACCACCGATAAAACCCATACATATTAATAAGGCATACCAGTAAATGGCTACACCGAAAACTTCAAAAGCCACTGGCTCAATACGTGTAAATTCCAATCCTAATTTCGAAAATATGATATCTGGTTGATTCATAATTGTCTCCTTCTCTATCATAACTATGTTCCATCAATAACTAAAGGGTCAAAACTAAGTTTTTCTAAGTTCCGACACCTTAACCACCACTATATAGGAATTTTTCTTGGAATGCAAGACCAATGATTGCCATAGGAGTAGACAAAACATCTTTTTATGATATAATTGACCAAGGATATGGCCAATTTTTTGTTACAAGGAAGGAAACCCCTCATGAAATTAGGAATCGTTGGGTTGCCCAATGTCGGTAAAAGCACATTGTTCAACTCTTTAACTCAAGCAGGTGCCGAATCTGCCAATTACCCTTTTTGTACCATCGACCCCAATGTGGGCATCGTTACAGTACCCGACCCAAGACTTAAAGTGCTTTCAGACTTATATAGCTCAAAAAAAATCGTACCTGCCGTTATTGAATTCGTAGATATTGCAGGTCTTGTTAAAGGCGCCAGCAAAGGCGAAGGTCTTGGCAACAAGTTTTTGTCAAATATTAGAGAAGTAGATGCTATCGTCCATGTGGTTCGATGTTTTGAAGATACCAATGTGGTTCATGTGGATGGCGAAGTGAACCCAGTTAGAGATATCGAGACCATTAATCTGGAGTTGATTTTTTCTGATATGGAAATGGTGGACCGACGTATCGCCAAGTCCGCTAAACTTGCTAAAATGGACAAGACCGTTGCTAAAGAACTGGAAGTCTTAAACATGATTAAAGAAAAACTTGAAGAAGGCATCTCAGTTAGAGCCATCGAGTTTGATCATGATGATGATTTTGCATTTGTTGCCAGTCTGAATCTATTAACCAATAAGCCGGTTATTTATGCTGCTAATGTAAGCGAAGACGACCTAATAGATGATGGTGTCAGTAACCCTTATGTCAAAACTGTAAAGGATTGGGCTAAGGAAGAAGGTTCCAGTATCTTTGTTTTGTGTGCCAAAATCGAAGAAGAAATTGCTGAATTAGATGAAGATGAGAAAAAAGAATTCTTAGATGACTTAGGCGTTCATGAGTCGGGCCTTGATAAATTAGTCGCTGCAAGTTATGAATTGCTAGGCTTAATCAGTTATCTTACTGCAGGTGAACAAGAAACCAGAGCTTGGACCATCACCCGTGGTACAAAAGCACCTGGTGCAGCCGGCAAGATTCATACTGATTTTGAACGCGGGTTTATTAAAGCGGAGATCATCGCTTATGAAGCTCTTGTTGCCACCGGCAGTTTGGTTGCTGCTAAGGAAAAAGGACTTGTACGGATTGAAGGTAAAGAGTATGTTGTTAAAGATGGTGATGTTATTTTATTTAGGTTCAATATATGATTAAAGCATCAAAACTGTATAGTTGAACTTTAAATAGAACGTATAGTTTCGAATGCTTCAACGAAATCTATAGGTTCTATTTAATTAGTGAAACTTCGTTTTGAGGGTTTAAGCAATGATGTTGGAGTAGGTCCCATGAAAACCCTTCCACAGTGTGTATGATTACGGTCTCCAATTGGTGCATCCATGCACCAAAAGTCGACGGTCAGCATCCATGCTGACTTGCTCCACCATACACTCTGCTTCCAGGAACTTCATGGTCGATGTTGGCTCATAGTGATATAGCTGTCGCTCTAGCTTATAAAAGAAAAGTGAATATAGATATAATAAAAGCACCTTATGATTAGACGGATTGTCTGATTATAAGGTGCTTTTGATTATACAATTAGGGTGTTATTCTTCTATAATATGTCCTTGACTTTGTCTTCTTTTTTGCGATCTTTGGCTGCGAATTTGTCCATGATGTCTGGGACCATGTCTATGATCTTAGTTAGACTGTCTTGATTCTTAACGTTGACAAGTTTTGTATGGCCACCTTGAATGACTAGAACGGCACTTGGACTTATTTTGGCGCCTAGACCACCACCGCCGCCACCTTGTGGGCCGTCTGCTTTTTTGGCTTCTGATGCACCGGCACCAACACCGAATGACACATCCACTAAGGGTAATATAATCGTATCCCCAATGCTGATTGGTTCCCCAACAACGGTCTTACTGGATATAAAATTCTCCATACCACTAAACAATGATTCTACTGTGTTTCTAAAATTCGATTCCATAAAATTACCTCCTCTTTTTCTTATCGAACAGCTTTGATGATGCTTCTTACTCTTTTATCAATGATGACTCTAAGGCCATAATACACAAGGACACCGATTACAATCTTACCTCTAATTTTTATATCGCCTTCAAACATGACCTCTTCAAAATTAGGTATGATGATGACAGCATTGCCATAATAAGGATAGAACATGGATACACCACCAAGTACTAGTCCCGTGGTGGCCGGATCGGCAAAACCAAATATAATATCCGCTTCAATGCGTCTGGGTAATATTGATTTGACCATCTTATGGACTTTGCCCAGTACAAATTTTAATACACCTTTATGCTTGTCGCTTCTTAGTAATTCTATACCTGATTTGATTTGCTCCCAGGTGGATGTTTCGGATTTTTCATCCTTTGTTTTTTTATGTTTTTTAACTTTGGGCGTCTTTGTCTGCTTGCTTTCTTCTGTTTGGATTTCTTTGACGCTTATTTGCGGTTCCTTAGAATTACTTTCTTCTGTTTTGGGTTTATTCTCTTCAATCTTGATTTCTTTGACTTCTATTTCCTTGACTTCTTTTTTTTTGACTTCTGTTTTTTCATCCACGACAACGTTTTTCACATATGTCATTTTACCATCCGTTTGTTTTTTTGGATGTTTACTTTTCTTCTTCGGGATTGCTTTTGAATCATGTACTTTAAACCACAGAATGTGTACCGTATAATGTACACCATCACCATCATATCTAAATCGAACACGTATCAAACCAAAAAGGTAGTCCACTTGACCATATGCCAAAATGGCGTCATATTTGCTGCCATATGCTTGATATCGAATCGGTACCCACAGAATGATGTTAAGCAATAGTAGTAACAATAGCACCAATCCCAGGAGTGCCAGCAATATGCTTTTCAAAATGATGAAAACAATTCCTAACATACCATCACCAACTTTATCTTTTTATCCATGGTTAAAGTGTCAAAACTATATCGTTGAACTTTTACATACAATATATAGTTATGGGTGTATCAACGTAACCTATATGTTTTATGTACATTAGAGAAACTTAGTTTTGACATTTTAACCATCTATTCTACCGGGCTTATGTCTGCAATTAAACGCTTTCCTATAATTGTAAGACTTATGACCGTTATAATCATACCCACCAAGAATAATAGCAGACTCATCATGACAACTGTATAGAAGTATACCTCCGGTACCATATTTATCATTATATCAGTTTTTGGGTCTAACAACCATAAATCATTAGAAAAAAACATTTTATGAAATATAGTGAAATACTTATTGAAGTCCGTAGCAAATAAGATACCGATTCCAATCATGGATGCCAAAAGGAAAGGCATAACATACCTAATATGCATTAAAGTCTTAGAAAACATCATTTTTGACTTTGTCAGACCATACCCTGTAAAAGCAATTAAGATCAATAAAGCAAACCATTGCAGGTTTCTGGCCCCAATATACAGGTTTTTGACGTCAACCATGTGGGCTTTTTCCCGTTCTCCAAATACTTCTTGGTTTATCCCGTCGATCCTTGATTCAATGACCATATGGTCTTCCTTATCCTTAACGTAATCTAAGAGCTGACGGGTTACGTCCATCAAATCAGGTATGGTCATTTTAGTTGTCTCAGTTACCTGATGGGTCTCATAATGCCATTTGAATATGGCATCATTAAAAATAATCAGCTGTAAAGATCCAATAAACAAAACCACAATAATAGCAATAGATATCAGTAAGGATTTAAGTATATATTTTATGTTGGCCATAAGATGTGAAGCTCCTTCTCCATGACCTGAGTGTCAATAATCTGATAACGATTATACACATGTGCCATGAGTTTCTCTATTAGTTCAAAAGCATGTTCTCGGTTTTTACCTATACCGGCTATGATAAATTCTTTGTCCCGTTCTTTGAGTCTTTTCAACTCCCGATCACTCACCATCTCCAACATATTGTCATCTTGATGAATACGTATGATAAAAACATAGTTATGGACGCTTTTGTTTGCGACCATTTTCTTCAGTATTTTGCGTCTTTTTTTTGAGCTTAATGTTTCATCTTTTAAGACATCGTTGATATAAACCACGCTATCACCCCATTATACACATAATCACACTAATATTAGTATATCAAAATACTGACTTAATACAACCTATAACTTATTCTGATACATAGGACAAGGAGCATCTGACGCCTTACCTATTCATACTCAACCATCATACTTCTAATGGCTGCCATAGATCCGACTTTCTCTGTCTGATCTCTACAACCTTCAAATACATCCCGAATATAAGCTTCTATTGCTTCCGGGCTCTTATGGTGAACATTCAATACACTAAGTAAATTGGCAATACGGGCACGTTTTTGCCATCTGCCATCATTCTGACTGATACTATCCAGCCGTTCTATAAATGCCTCTAGGTGCGTCATTAACATCGTTGTGTCTACAATGCTTAGATCTTCTAATGTACTTTTTAGGGGTGCAAAATAACTGGATGAAGTGAGTGTATATATGGTTGAAAGCCCATCTAATGCCTCTGCAAGCTTAAGTTCAATGATTTCATTCGGGTATCCCTGTTTGATCTCGTTTAATAAGCTATCCCACCTGCTATTATCCATACGTTTTTCTTCAAAATCGGTACTAAGGGTATCCAATCGGTTCACCAAAAATGTATCAACCACATGCTCTTCATGTCGTCTGCTATGCATATACTGAATGGTTTCCATTAAATCATTCATGATTACTTCTTTGCGTTTTAAGCTATCTCTACTTAAACAATTAAGAATTCCCATGATATTATTGATGACAGTTGTTGTATATGTATAAAGACTTACACATGATTCAAGGATCCTTTTTATACCCTCCATTCTATCATATAGATTGCCTACTTCTGGTTCTTCTAGATGATCTTTATAAAGGTCCTCAAAAACTTTTATATCTTCATATACAGGTTTCATAACCACACCATAACCTTTGACCGATTCAGGTGCATATGTTTCTTCCATATATGCCACATAATTGTCCAAATCTTTTTTATGAATGCCTTTTAGACCTAATAAAGCCTGTTCAATCCATTCATGAAACTTGATTTTGCTCATACGCACCGGTAGTTGACCATAGACGGACTTAATACGATTGTTGATGGTCATATTATCCTCATATTCAAATAAATATGCCATTATTTCCATGACCGATTGGTCATCAGAAATGTAGGCTTCCCGTGCTTCGACGTCTGGATATTTTCTTCTTAAGACATATTCATATAACTTAATCTGATCATCGTAACCGGCCAAAACGGCCACTTGATCGGATAGGGTTTCTCTAAAAAGCTCCAATTGCCTAAATACATCATCTTTATTCTCCAAAGATGGTTGCAACCATGTATCCGGTTCTGCCATGATTGCCTGTACACTATTGATGATTTCTTGTAACTTCAAGTCCTTTTCTATCAGTTTCTTAGTATCTTCTTCCCCAATGACTTCAATAAATGTAAGGTATTCTAAGACAAGATTGGTTGTTAAAAATTCTAAATAATGGGACTGTCCTTCTATAACAATTGTCCTTAGCGTATTTTCAAGGTCTTTAGGATTTTTTAGCGATTTTTTTAATGTATCTAGAGTCTTCATTTTCTACCGCCTTTGTTGAATTTTCGTTGTGTATCAAGGTATATATTAGCATACAATTATGATATAATCTAGGTGAAATAGGTAACCCTTACCTAGTGACTGACAAGCTTACTAACCTTGAATGGAGTACTATCATGGAAGAAAAAGAACTGTATCCGGCTATAAAGGCTTTTTTTCAATCTCAATCTTATGACGTTTATGGCGAGGTCAAAGATATTGATGTCATTGCCAAATCCGGTGACAACATCGTGGCTATTGAGTTAAAAACATCTCTGAATCTGGAACTTATTCTACAAGGTTCTAAACGGCAACGGTTAACTGACGATGTCTTCTTAGCCATACCAAAGCCAACCGGTCGTATGGTTCGAGGCAAATCCTATAGAGATAAGCTTCATCTTATTAAGCGTCTTGGTCTTGGCCTTCTTTATGTTGATCTGTCTCTTAAACCCAATGAAGTTATTGTGGCTTTTGAGCCGGCCCTCTTGGATATCAAAAAAAGTCAGCAACGTTCTAAAAAGAAAAGAGAAACACTGTTTAAAGAACTTGAAGCAAGACATACAGATTATAATGTCGGCGGAAGTCGAGGTAAAATCGTCACCGCCTATAAAGAAGCATCTTTGAGAATCTTAAAAACACTGGAAGATGGATTACCCCATACGACCAAAGATATTCGCCACTTGTCCTGTGTCAAGCAGTCCACAACCATCCTATATAGAAACCATCAAGGTTGGTATGAAAATGTTGCACGTGGTATATATTGTATTAGTCCTGCCGGAGAGAAAGCACTTAAAGAGTATGCAGCCGTTATTAAAAGCCATCAAGATTTCTAGCCTTGATGGCTTTAATATTTTTCCTATAAATCTTACTCTTGGTACTTTTTTGACACACTAACTCTATTTATTTGAATTTATCCTTGAATTTTGCAAATACGCTTTCAAGACTTGTTGTTGCTTCTTGATCGTCTGAATATGCTTTCAAGTCTACTGCCGCTTGTTCATTTTTTGCTTCTTTAATACTAAGAGCAATCTTTTGTTTGTCACTATCAATGTTTAACACTTTGACCTTAACTTTATCACCAACCGCTAGTACATCTTGAGGTTGATTAATACGGTCTTCGCTGATTTCAGAAATATGTACCAGTCCTTCAATACCGTCATTCAACTTCACAAAGGCACCGAAATTCATTAACCTAACCACTTCTGCTTCGTAAACTTTTCCAATACCATAATGATCAAATATATTATCCCATGGATTATTGTCAATGTTTTTTAGTCCTAGAGAAATCTTGCGACTCTTGGTATCCACTTCGTTCACATAAACCTCAACAACATCTCCTTCTTTCATTACTTCTGAAGGATGTTTGATACGCTTCCAGCTCATCTCATTAATATGCAATAAGCCATCCACACCACCTAAGTCAATGAATGCACCAAAGTTCATTAGTTTTTTGACCGTTCCTGAGAATACTTGATCTTTTTTTAGATTTTCAAAGAAATTTTCTTTTGCAATTTCTCGTTCCTTTTGATCGATAATTTTGTGAGAGATAATGACTTTACGATCTGCTCTATCAAAGTCAACCACATGTACTTCTAATTCTTGACCTACAAATGCGCTTAAGTCTTCAACATAGGCTACAGAAATCATGGAGGCAGGCATAAATGCTCTTACACCTTTAATATCTGCTAAAACACCACCTTTGACCACTTCAGTGATGGTTGTCATGAAACTGGTTTTATCTGTAAAATGCGCTTCTAAACGATCCCACACGATAATTTGATCTGCTTTTTTTAGTGAAAGTCTTACATTGCCTTCACCATCATTGGTACTTAACACTTCCGCCTTAAGCTCGTCGCCTACCTGATACGCTTCAGCTATCGGTTGACCCGGTTTAAGGTGCAGGTCTTCTCTACCAATGAGACCGTCAGCCACATAGTCTAAGTTGACGATAATCTCATCCTCATTAACACTTATGATAACACAGTCTACAATGTCACCTGTTGCTACACGTTTCATAGATGCGTCAATTTCTTTGGCATAATCATCCATGCTTTCAGTTGGTACCTGGGCAGTTTCAGGTGCCGCCTCGACTTCATCCGTTACTTCTTCTTCTTTTACTTCTTCTGCTAATGTCGGTGCTTCATTAGCTTCTACCGGTGTCTCTACATTTTCTTTTGCTTCTAAGTCAACCTGAATCTCCGGTTGCTCTTTATTCATATCTTCCATTTTGTGCCCCTTCCTACTTTCTTGGTCTTTTGTTCAACCAGCAAACAAAACACCTACACTACTCTATATAATACCCTATTATCAAGGATTTGAAAACCCTTGGAATCAAAATTGGAAAATCAATGGCTTTTTCTATTTTCCTTGATGATCAAATGCATCAATGGATAGGGGTTGTCTTTTTCAACGCTTATCTTTTGATGCTGTAGTTTTTCGATAGCTTTAAGATAAGGGATTTCCTGATTGCTGCAAAATGAAATGGCCGTACCGGATAATCCGGCTCTCCCCGTTCGACCGATTCTATGGATATAGTTTTCTGCAACACTTGGAATGTCCATATTGATAACGTGGCTTAACCTGTCTATATCTATGCCTCGTGCAGCCACATCTGTGGCAACTAGAACCCTTGCTTCTTTATTCTTAAAAAACTCCAATGCTTTTAAGCGTTCAGATTGGTTTTTATCACCATGAATTGCTTTTGACCTTATGTTTTGCTGATTTATTGCTTTACTGACCTTATCTGCTTTCTTTTTGGTTCGTACAAAAACCAAAACCGATTCAAATGAAGTTTCCTTAAGCAAATGAAGCAATAAGGAGGTTTTGTCCGGTTCATCCACATAATAAAGAACCTGTTTAATTTTTGGTTTTTTCACAGGTGTACTCTTAACTTTGATACTTACAGGATTTTTTAATATGGTATGAACGAGCTTCATAACCTCATCCGGCATGGTTGCTGAAAACAACATATTCTGTCGCTTTTTTGGTAATTTAGATAGGATTGATTTCACGTCTTTAACCATACCTAAGTCAAGCATCCGGTCTGCTTCGTCAAGAACAAGCATCTCAACTTGGCTTAGATCAACATAGCCTTGTTCAAATAAATCCAACAGTCTACCGGGTGTTGCAATTAGGATATGTGGTTCTCTCTTTAGCACTTTTATATGTCGTTTTGGTGTAATACCGCCATAAATGACGCCCGTACGTATTTCAAGGTATTGGCCGTAAGTTGTAAAGCTCTCACCGATTTGTATGGCAAGCTCCCTCGTGGGTGCCAAGACTAAAGCCTGAATCCGATTAAACGCTTCCGGGTTGTGTTCCTTTTTTGATAATTGCTGTAATATGGGTATCGCAAAAGCTGCTGTTTTACCGGTACCTGTTCTGGCACAACCTAAAAAATCCCGCCCCTCTAGGAGAGGTGGAATTGCCCCTATTTGAATAGGTGTAGGATCTGTATATTTTTGCTCTTCTATTGCTTTTAATAATGAAGGTATAATCCCTAGATCTTTAAATATCATTATCTTACCATGCCTATCTTCTATTGTTGTTTTTGCCGTCTCTTTCGTTCTTATATTGCTACATTATAGCATCAGAACATTCATTACTCTATCATTATTATTCTTCTACACACAAAATAAGCCTCTTAGCTCATTTCACTAAGAGACTTATGCAACTATAGTCTAGTAACTATAATCTTATTCTCTATTTGATTATAGTCCCTATCCTATGTTTCTCTATTCTATCTTCTTCCTATAGATTTCGTTGATGCTTTCGAAACTATACTCAGAAGATAGAAGTTCAACTATAGTCTAGTAACTATAATCTTATTCTGTAATCAGATCGTCGATGGGGGCGCCAGGGGCTACCATTGGGTATACCATCTCATCCATGTGAATAACCACATTGATGATGACCGGTCCTTCCATCTCGAGTGCTTTCTTAAGTAGTGGTTCAACATCTTCTTTTGTGGTTATGTTAACAGCCTTACATCCAAAAGCATCTGCCAAGCTGTCATAATTAATGTCTGTCAGATGAGTAAAGGAATAGCGATTGTCGTAAAAAATAGTTTGCCATTGACGTACCATGCCTAAAACACAGTTGTTGATGACCATGACTTTGATTGGAAGATTGTACCTGACGGCTGTTATCATCTCATTCAAATTCATTCTGAAACTACCGTCACCGGCAATATTAACAACCAATTTACCCGGATTACCTGCTTGAGCACCAAGTGCAGCGCCTGTACCATATCCCATGGTACCAAGACCGCCGGAAGTGATAAACATTTTTGGATCTTTAAACTTGTAGTACTGTGCTGCCCACATCTGGTGCTGGCCAACTTCCGTTGTGATGATGGCATCGCCATTTGTCAATTCATAGAGTTTCTCTATGGCATATTGTCCGGTTAATCCTTCTGGGTATACCAAGGGGTAATTCTTACTGATTGTCTTGATTTCTTCAAGCCATGGTTCATGATGCTGTTTGTGCAACATAGTATTAAGCTGCAAGAGTATTTCTTTGACATCACCAATGACAAAATGATCCACACTTACATTCTTATTAATTTCTGCTGGATCGATGTCAATATGAATAACTTTAGCGTTCATGGCAAACTTTGCTGTATTTCCGGTAACACGGTCACTGAATCTGGCACCTATGGCAATTAAGAGGTCACAATTTTGCACGCCAATGTTGGAAGCCTTTGTGCCATGCATACCAATCATGCCTGTATAGAGCTCATGTTGGCCTGGAAATCCGCCCATACCCATTAAGCTACAGGTTACCGGTGCTTGTACCAACTCTGCAAAATGAACCGCTTCCTCTTTTGCATCTGAGATTGTAACACCGCCACCTGCAAAGATATAAGGCTTTTCGGATTCTTCAATCATTTTTACAACTTTTTCTAGATCTTCTTGAGTAAAGTTTTTTGTTTCTCTAATAATTGGTCTAGGTACCTTATATTCATATGGTGCTTTGTTAATTGAAACATCTTTAGGAATATCAATGAGTACCGGTCCCGGACGCCCTTCGTTTGCGATGTAAAAAGCTTCCCGAATAACATCTGCGAGATCATTCACATCTCTAACAATATAGTTATGTTTTGTTATGGGTGCTGTTACTCCCGTAACATCAATCTCCTGAAAGGAATCTTTTCCAAGAAGACTTACCAGCACATTGCCTGTTATGGCCACCATAGGGACTGAATCCATGTAGGCTGTGGCTATACCTGTTACCAAATTGGTTGCACCAGGGCCTGATGTTGCTATACAGACACCTGTTCTTCCTGTACTTCTTGAATACGCGTCTGCTGCATGGGATGCGCCCTGTTCATGAGACGTTAATATATGCGTAAAATTATCTTTTTGTCTAAAAAGCTCGTCGTAAATATATAATACCGCTCCGCCTGGGAAACCGAACACTGTATCTACACCTTGCTCTTTTAAACATTCCATCAAGATTTGTGAGCCTGTTAATTCCATAGTATACCTCCTATTTTAGAATCGCACCCGTACTTGCTGAAGTGACAAGTCTTGCATATCTTGCCACGTAACCTGTTGTAATCTTAGGCGCCTTTGGTACAAATGTTTTTCTACGTTCTTCTAATTCCTGATCGGTTACATCTAATTCTATCGTTCCGGCCGGGATATCTATCTTAATCAAGTCACCTTCTTTGACCAGACCTATATTACCACCTTCTGCCGCCTCCGGTGAAATATGACCTATCGCTGCACCTTTTGTAGCACCACTAAATCGGCCGTCTGTCATCAAAGCTACTTTTTTATCCAGTTGCATACCTGCAAGTGCAGATGTTGGCGCGAGCATTTCTCTCATGCCAGGACCACCTTTTGGACCTTCATAGCGTATCACTACCACATCACCAGCTACAATGTTCTCAGCATAAATGGCTGCAATGGCATCATCCTCTGAATCAAAAACTCTAGCCGGTCCACTATGAACCAACATCTCAGGTGATACCGCTGATTTTTTGACGACACAACCATCCGGTGCCAGATTGCCTTTTAGTACTGCAATACCACCTGTCGGACTATATGGATCACTAGCCGGACGAATAACCTTAGGATCACGGTTCACCACCCGCATGATGTTTTCTTTAACTGTACGTCCATTTACTGTAGGTAAGTCTGTATGTATAAGACCAATACTGTCTAATTCTTTAATGACTGCCTGAATACCCCCGGCATTGTATAAGTCTTGTATATGATGGGGTCCTGCTGGTGCTAGTTTACACAAATTTGGTGTTTTAGCACTGACAACATTTGCCATCTCAAGATTAAGCTCTACTCCTGCTTCATGAGCAATTGCTGGCAAATGTAGCATAGTATTGGTACTACATCCAAGAGCCATATCTACGGTTAGGGCATTTTCAAATGCTTTTGGTGACATGATGTCTCTAGGTCTTATATTCTTCGACAACATATCCATAACTTGTATGCCTGCTTGTTTGGCTAAACGAATACGTTCTGCGTATACGGCAGGTATGGTTCCATTACCAGGAAGTCCCATTCCTATGGCTTCGGTTAGACAATTCATACTGTTTGCGGTAAACATACCAGAGCAAGAACCACAAGTCGGACAAGCCGAGTCTTCACAAGCATAAACTTCTTCTTCTGTCATTGTACCAGCTTTATAAGCGCCAACCGCTTCAAATACGGAATTAAGATCAATGTATTTGCCGTCTTTTTCAACGGACAACATCGGTCCGCCACTTACAAATACAGCTGGTACATTGATTCTAGCTGCTGCCATTAACATGGCTGGAACAACTTTATCACAATTCGGTATAAATACCAGTGCGTCTAACCCATGGGCCATAGCCATTGTTTCAACGGTATCAGCAATCAGCTCTCTTGAAGACAAGGAATAATGCATACCACCATGACCCATGGCAATACCGTCACAGACAGCGATGGTGGAAAACTCTAGTGGCGTTCCGCCTGAAATGAGTACTCCGGTTTTTACTGCATCTGCAATTGTATCTAAATGTATATGACCCGGTACGATGTCGTTTTGTGAATTGACAATACCGATTAAAGGTCGATTTATTTCTTCATTCGTATAACCCATAGCCTTAAACAAGGATCTATGTGGCGCACGTTCAATACCCTCTTTGACTTGATCACTTCTCATTTTTCCACCATGCCTCTCAAATTAATATGAATAATTATCGCCATTTCTATATGAAATCACTAATATGTTCTTTGTTGATACTTATTATCACTTACATTATAAACGGTTATGCATTGACTTGCAAGTTATAGGTGCTCAAGAAGTAACGCGCCCATTTTTTTGGTACCTACCAGTGTACAACCGTCACTCATGATATCGCCTGTTCTATTTCCGGCTTCAAGCACTTTAGCAACAGCATTCTCTACAGCATCTGCTTCCGCTTCAAGATTAAAAGAGTACCTAAGCATCATGGCTATGGATAAAACCGTTGCAATAGGATTGGCCTTATCTTGTCCAGCTATATCCGGCGCTGAGCCATGTATGGGTTCATACATACCAATCCCGCTTTCTCCAAGACTTGCCGATGGTAGCATCCCAATTGATCCTGTAATCATACTTGCTTCATCTGATAATATATCACCAAACATATTACCGGTTACGATAACATCAAACTGCTTAGGATTAATGACCAACTGCATCGCTGCATTGTCCACATATAAATGGTTTAACTCAATATCCGGATAGTCAAGAGCTACTTTTTCTACAACTTTTCTCCATAGCTTAGAATTATCAAGTACATTGGCCTTATCCACACTGGTTACCTTTTTATTTCTTTTTCTCGCAATCTCAAATGCACGTATAGCAATTCTTTCAACTTCTTTTTCTGAATATTTCATCGTATCATACATATATTCACCCATATCACCAAAGCCATGACCACGATCCCCAAAATAAATGCCGCCGGTGAGTTCACGTACAACCACGATGTCAATGCCGTCTTCACCGATGATTCTATCTTTTAACGGACAAGCATCTCTTAATTCATTGTACATAATGGCCGGTCTAATGTTGGCAAATAAACCCAGTGCGGCTCTTAAGCCAAGAAGTGCTTTTTCCGGACGGTCACCACTCGTAAGGCTGTCCCATTTCGGTCCACCTACAGCACCTAGTATAACGGCATCTGAAGCTTTACAAACTGTTACCGTCTCATCCGGTAGAGAGTGACCCACAGCATCAATGGCTGCGCCACCTGCTAATACTTCTGTGTAATTAAATGTATGTCCAAACTTCTCACCTACTTGATCCAGCACCAACAATGCTTGGTCAACTATGTCCGGTCCTATACCGTCTCCCTTGATAACTGCTATATTATAATTCATATCGGTCTCCTTCTACATATATGCTTTCATTTTTTCTTCTATGTCTTTTAGTAATTTGATTTCTATGGAATCCACCATGGCAATAAGACTTGCTTGTACAATATCTGTTGATACGCCAACCGTCGTCCAGTCTCTTGTGCCGTCTGTGGAAGTAATCAGTACCCTTACTTTTGCGGCACTTGCTTCTTTTCCGTCAAGAACCCTTACTTTATAGTCTATAAGATGCACTTTCTTAAGCTCGGGATAAAAATCTTCTAAGGCTTCTCGAAGGGCTTTATCCAGTGCATTGACCGGACCGTCACCTTCTGCTGCTACCATTTTAGACTTGCCTTCTACATTGACTTTCACCATAGCATAGGCACTAAATAGGCTACTTGCATCCGGACGTTCACCCATGGTTTTAAAGTTCTCTAATTCAAAGAATGGTTTGTATTTACCAAGATGCTTACGAATGACCAGTTCAAATGTGCTCTCTGCGCCTTCGAATTGATAGCCCTCATGTTCAAGCTCTTTGAGTTTCTTCATAATAACTCCGGTTTCAGGAGAATCTTTTTGTATATCCGGCGCTATTTTCTGGATTTTTTTGAGTATGGAACTGCGTCCTGCTACTTCTGACATTAGGAATCTTCTTGAATTCCCTACAAGACTTGGATCGATATGCTCAAAACTCTTTGAATTCTTGTTAACACCATCTATATGCATACCACCTTTATGGGTAAATGCTTTTCTACCAATAAAAGGCGCTTGCTCATCTGGTGTAATATTGGCAATCTCAGAAATCAGTTTTGCTGATGACATAAGGTTCTCAAGCTCACCTTCTAAAATACACGTCTTACCCATCTTAAGTTCCAGATTGGGTATAATTGTTGAGAGGTTAGCGTTACCGCATCTTTCACCAAAGCCTACAAAAGTACCTTGAATCTGGATTGCACCCGCCTCAACCGCCATAAGAGAATTCGCTACTGCCAAACCACTGTCATTATGGGCATGAATGCCGATCTTAGTATCTTTAAATGTATCGCCTACTTTTTTAGTGATGTTGTAAATCTCTGATGGTAGGGAGCCACCATTGGTATCACAAAGAATGAGTCTTTTGGCACCACCTTTACATGCTGCTTCTAAGGTTTTAAGGGCATAATCTTCATTATTCTTATAACCGTCATAAAAATGCTCGGCATCATAAGTCACTTCTTTACCTTGTTCTATCATAAAACGAATGGTCTCTTCAATCATTCTTAGGTTTTCATCTAAGGTTGTATTAATAATATCTGTAACATGAAAATCCCAGCTTTTTCCAAAAATCGCGATGTGTTTGGTGCCAGCAGCTAACATAGATTGAACATTCGCATCTTCTTCTACTTTAATGTCACGTCTTCTTGTTGATCCAAAAGCTACAATAGCTGAATGTTTTAATTCTAAGTTCTTAATTTCCTGAAAAAATTCCAAATCTTTTGGATTAGATCCCGGATTCCCTGCTTCAATAAATGGTATACCCATATCATCCAACGCTTTTACAATCTTCAGTTTGTCATTGACCGAAAAAGAGATTCCCTCGCTTTGAGCACCGTCTCTTAGGGTTGAATCATATATTTCTATCATCATTGCCATACCTCCAAGCCTTATTGGGTATCGGTTTTTTAAAAATCTGATAACCACATTGGTCGTGATTATCAGATTTTCTCTTACATAAAATAGGATTACTTATTTCATCCAGCTCATCATTTTTCTTAGTTCAGCACCCACAACTTCGATTTGAAGTTCAGACTCAATT